>JAPDPR010000049.1 GCA_034506335.1 candidate division KSB1 bacterium | reverse complement strand
GTGGGCGGACACCCTTCGTTTCGCGCCCTTCGGTTGCCCCTTACATTCTTCAGCCGCTCGGCCCACCCAAACCAGGATCGGGCGCCGCGCCAAACGGCATGTTGTTTTCATCAACCGGCTCACGACGAACTCCCCGCGCGGCGCAGCGAAACAGTCAGACAGCGCCGCACACGCGACACATTATAAGCAAAAAAGGGCGAAAAGTCAAGAGTTTTCCTTGCCCCAAGTCATTGGCTCCCGGTATCCCAAACCCCTTGACTTTCTCCCCATTTTCCCCTATCTTTGCCGGCAACCGAATGCCTGTACCGGCAGTCTCAAGACCTTCATTCAAACACGGAGGAACACCCTATGCTCCATGGTCCCAAGGCCTGCGCGCGCACCTTGGCGCTCACGGTATCCACCTATCTGGCTTTCTCAGCACTTCATGTCCCCCGCCTCGCCGCTCAGTCCAGCGACTGGGTCGATGGCCGTCCCGATGGCTGCACCACCATCACCGTGGGACGCAAGGCCTCGGCCGGCGGATGGGTCGGCACCTCCCACACCTGCGACAGCCATCGCACCCACTCGTCGCTCGACATCGTTCCCGCCCGACGGCACCCGCGCGGCGCCATGGTCACCCTGCGTAAGCGCACCAACTGCGACTCCCTCGCGATGCCCTCCTACCGCTACGTGCCTGTTGGCCAGATTCCTCAGGCAGAATACACCCACGGCTACATCAACACGGCGTACCCGTGCATGAACGACCACCAGCTGGCAGTGGGCGAGTCCACCTTCGGCGGGCGCGAAAGCCTGCGATCGGACAAGGGCCTCATCGACTGCCAGCAACTGGTGCGGCTGATGTTGGAGCGCTGCACCACGGCCCGGGAGGCCATTCGCCTGGCCGACGAACTGACGCGCCAGTACGGCTACAACGATGCGGGCGAATGCCTGACGATTGCGGACACCAAAGAGGTGTGGCACCTGGAAATCCTGGGCCCAGGCAAGGGCAGAGTGGGGGCCATCTGGGCGGCGCAAAGGGTGCCCGACGACCACGTCTCGGTCAACGCCAACGCCAGCCGCATCCGCCAGATTGACCTGGCCGACCCCGACTTTTTCATGGCCTCGGCAAACGTGTTTCAAGTGGCGCAGGACAGCGGCTGGTGGGACCCGAGCCAGGGCCCGTTCGAGTTCTGCTACGCCTATGCACCGGAGGGGAGAACCTCCCTGGCAGCGCGCCGGCGCGAATGGCGCGTGCTGGACCTGCTCGCTCCGTCGCTCAAACTCCACCCGGAGTCGGAAAACTATCCGTTCTCTGTCAAACCGGACAGCTTGGTAACCCTGGAGAAGCTGGTGCGCATCTTTCAGGACTACTACGAGGGGACCGAGTACAATTTCGTCAAAAACATTACCGTCACCGACGACAGCGGGCGGACGGTCATCTCACCTTTGGCCAACCCGTTTATGCCCTACGACATGAACAAGGTATTCAAGATCAACGGCGGCTGGGGATGGCGCGGCGAGCGCACCATCGCCCGCTGGTACACCATGTACGCCACCATCACCCAATCGCGCGAGGGGTTACCAAATGAGATCGGCGGCGTAGTTTGGCTTGCATTGGACAATGTGGCGACCTCCATCTACATCCCGCTCTATTGCGGCATCACCGACGTGGCGCCCAGCTACAAAGTGGACGGTCGGGCGCGCGGGTTCAGCCGCGACTGCGCCTGGTGGGCGTTCAACCGGCTTGGGACCCTGGCGGCACAACGGTGGGGCGATATGCGCAAAGACGTGGCGGCTACCTGGGGGCCACTTCAGGCCCAGCTTTTTGCCGACCAGGAGAAGGTGGAGCAGGAAGCGCTGCGTCGCTATAACAGGCGTGCTGCCGAGGCACGCAAATTCCTCACCGACTATGCGATCCAGTGGGGCGAGCGGGTGGTGTCAGCCGCCTGGGAGCTGGGCGACAAGCTGTGGACCAAGTATGATGAGCTGTGGTGACAGCATCGGGAGGGAGTCATGATCGTGACGACGGTGACTGTGTTCGTTCGGCCGGAACACATCGAGGACTTTATTCGTGCGACGGAGGAAAACCATGTGGGCTCCATAGCCGAGCCTGGCAATCTTCGTTTTGACGTATTGCAATGCACCACCGATCCCACGCGCTTTCTTTTGTATGAGGCCTACGAATCTCCGGAGGCCGCTGCGGCGCACAAGCAGACCCCTCACTACCTCAAATGGCGCGCTGCTGTCGAGCCGTGGATGAGCAAGCCGCGGGAAGGAGTCCCGCATCGTGTGATTTTCCCAGCCGACAGGAGTCAGTGGTGAACGCTTCGTTCTCGTTCGCCCGCACGCCCTCTGTCGTTTTCGGCTGCGGGAGTATCGCCCGGCTTCCTGAGCTTGCGGCAAAATTTGGGCAGCGCGCCCTGTTGGTCACAGGTCGGCGGTCGTGGCGGTCCTCAAAAGCAGGTGCTGAGGCAATCCAGAGCTTGCACCGCGCCCTTCAGGTGGTGGAGGTTATCCGGGTGGAAGGAGAACCATCCGTTGAGCTTGTGGACAACGCAGTGGAGGCGGTGCGACCCAGGGGAGTCGAGGTGGTGGTCGCCATTGGCGGTGGCAGCGTTTTGGATGCGGGTAAAGCAATCTCGGCGATGCTGCGGGAGGGCGGGCCCGTCACTGCATTTCTTGAAGGGGTCGGCCATCCGGAGCGCCACACCGGGACCAAGGTCCCCTTCATCGCCATACCCACCACGGCAGGCACAGGGAGCGAGGCCACCAAGAACGCCGTTTTGACGGTTCACGGTCCCCTTCCGTGCAAGAAATCTCTCCGGCACGACAATTTCATTCCAGACATGGCTATTGTAGACCCCGACTTGAGCCGCACCTGCCCTCCCGAGGTGACGGCTGCCTGCGGCATGGACGCCTTCACCCAACTGCTCGAGTCATATGTGAGCACCGGCGCCTCGCCCCTCACCGACGTGCTCGCGCTCGAGGGCATGGCACACGTGCGCGACTTTCTCCATCGCGCGGTGGCACACGGTCTGCGTGACCTGGAGGCACGGGCTGGGATGGCCTATGCCGCGCTGCTTTCTGGGATCACGCTTGCCAACGCGGGGCTTGGGGTCGTCCACGGCTTGGCCGGACCCCTCGGCGCCCTTGCACCCATCCCGCACGGAGTTGCCTGCGGCACTCTCCTGGCTGCGGCCACCAAAATGACGGTGCAATCTCTCCTCCAGGCGGAGGGTGAGCATAACCAGCTCGCTCTGCAAAAGTACGCCACGGTGGGAAGGTTGCTCACGGGCGAAAGCGGCAGCGTGGAGGCGCAGTGCACACGTTTGGTTGAGGCGCTCTGGGAATGGACTGAAGCGCTCCCCATCCCTCGCTTAGGGGCTTACGGTCTGAGCGAGGCTCGACTGCGTCAGGTCGCCGACGCCGGGGACAATAAGAACAATCCCGCTCCCCTCACTCCTGAGCAGCGGTTCAGTGTGCTCATGGAACGCCTGTAGGGAGGGTCAGCGCCGCGCAGGGGCTGCCAGCAGCGCGTCGATGCGCGCCCAGAGCTCATGCTTGCCAAGCCCGGTGCGCGCCGAAAACAGAATCAGCTCATCCACCCCCAACGGAGCGAGGAGGGCCAGGTTTTCCTTACGCTGCTGCTGGGCCTGGGAATTGGAGAGCTTGTCGCCCTTGGTGGCCACAAGCACCAAAGGGACGCGCAGCTCCCGCAGCCAGGCGATGGTCTGCAGGTCAAGCGGGCTCAGCTCATGACGCGCGTCCGTAATGAGCACCACTCCGCGCAGGGCGCTTGCCTGCTGCAAATAGCCGGTGACGAGCTCGCCCCACTGCTCTCGCGTCCCATGCGCAACCCGAGCGAACCCGTAACCAGGCAGGTCCACAAAGTAGAACAGGTCGTTAATCAGATAGAAATTCAGATAGCGGGTCTTCCCGGGGGTGCTGCTGACCAGGGCTAGCTTTCGCCTCCCCACTAGGCAATTGATGAGGCTGGACTTGCCCACATTGGAGCGTCCGGCAAAGGCGATCTGCGGGCGCCCATCGCGAGGCAGTTGGGCACGCGTGGCAACGGTGCGCGCAAATTCAGCCTTCAGGACCTTCATCCCGACCCCTCACTGCCGATGGACAGACAAAGCGCCGCGGTGGGTCTAAATCTCAGGCCGTCTTGCGCACGCGCCGTTCGTACAACGGCTCTACCCCCTTGGTCACCACCTCCCGCGTGATGCGGCAGCCGACTACGTCCGGCATCGAAGGAAGCGAGTACATGATGTCCAGCATCACGCGCTCCATGATCGAGCGCAGGCCTCGCGCCCCCGCGCCGCGCTTGATGGCCAAGTCGACAACCGCCTCCAGCGCTTCTCGGTCAAACTCCAACTTTACGCCATCAAGTTCAAATAGGCGCTGGTACTGCTTGGTGAGGGCGTTCTTCGGTTCGGTGAGGATCGCCAAGAGGGCGTCACGGCTAAGCTCGTCCAGCACGCTGATGATCGGCAGCCGACCGATGAACTCTGGAATCAACCCAAAGTTGAGCAAGTCCTCCGGCTCCACTTGGTGCAGGAGTTCGCTGACCTCCTTCTTTTGCTTGGCAGTGACCTTGGCCCCAAAGCCCACCGTGCTCTTGCCCACTCGCGCGGCGATGATCTTTTCCAGGCCGCAAAAGGCACCCCCGCAAATGAACAATATGTTGCGGGTGTCCACGTTGATAAAAGCCTGTTCGGGGTGTTTGCGTCCTCCTTTGGGCGGCACTGCCGAGATTGTCCCCTCCAAAATCTTGAGCAGCGCCTGCTGCACCCCTTCGCCGGAGACATCGCGGGTGATCGAAGGGTTGCCGTCTTTGCGGGCAATCTTGTCCACCTCGTCGATGTACACGATTCCCCGCTGGGCGCGCTCCACATCATAGTCCGAGGCCTGAAGCAGCCGGACCAGGATGTTCTCCACGTCCTCGCCCACATACCCGGCCTCGGTCATGGTGGTGGCGTCGGCAATGACAAACGGCACCTGGAGGAAGCGCGCCAGCGTCTGCGCCAAAAGGGTTTTCCCCGTGCCGGTGGGACCGATGAGCAAGATATTGCTCTTGTCGATCTCCACCTGGTGGCGGCTCCCCTGCGAGTTGATGCGCTTGTAGTGGTTGTACACCGCTACTGCGAGGTTCTTCTTGGCCTGCTCCTGGCCGATGACATAGTCATCCAGCTCTTTCTTGATCTCAGAGGGGGTGGGAATGCGACGCATCTCCTGCTGCGCGCGGCGGGCACGCATCTCCATCACCATGCGCCTGGCGCTCTCGATGCACTCGTCGCAGATATTCACCTCAGGGCCAACGATGATGCTTTCCACCTGGTGTGAATTGCGCCCGCAGAAGGAACAGATGTACAGCCGTTTGCGCGCCTCTTCAGTCATTACCTCGCTCCGGAGAACCGCTTCTCACCCGCCTCCGCTTGGCCTCAGCTCACTTGGCAGCAGTCTTCTTCCTGGTCAACCCTTTCCGCACGAGCACTTCGTCGATGATGCCGTACTCCTTGGCTTCCTCGGCGGACATGAAAAAGTTCCGGTCGGTATCGCGCGCGATTTTTTCCACCGGCTGACCCGTGTGTTGGGCCAGGATCTCGTTGAGCTTCTCGCGCAGCAGCAGAATCTCCTTGGCGTGAATCTCGATGTCCGAGGCCTGACCCTGCGCACCGCCCATGGGCTGATGGATCATGATGCGCGAGTGCGGCAAAGCCGAGCGTTTGCCCTTGGCTCCCGCTGCCAACAGCAATGCCCCCAAGCTTGAGGCCTGACCCATGCAGATAGTAGCCACGTCCGGCTGGATGTACTGCATCGTATCGTAGATGGCGAGTCCGGAGGAGACGATTCCCCCGGGTGTGTTGAGATACAGATAGACGTCCTTCTCAGGGTCTT
Source organism: candidate division KSB1 bacterium (assembly GCA_034506335.1). NCBI lineage: Bacteria > Pseudomonadati > Candidatus Zhuqueibacterota bacterium. Next base: position 24,638 of record JAPDPR010000049.1, on the reverse strand, counting down.
CTGCTTCGAGGAACAACATCTGGGCAATGACCAAACTCGCCACCGTATCGTCGATGGCCGTACCGATAAAGATAATGCGTTCCTTGAGCAGGCGTGAGAAAATATCGTACGCTCGTTCGCCTCGACCTGTCTGTTCTATGACAATTGGTACCAATCCCATCTCTTTACCTCACCTGTTCGGTTCTTTTGAGAGTCCCTATGCCTCATCCGGGGTGACAACCAGTGGCACGCTGGCCCGCTCTCTGTGCTTGACCTTCCGCTCCTTGATCTTCGCATGGCGGGCGATCAGGTCCAGAACCTTTTGCTCTAAGAGGTCGTGCTTGATGCGGCGGCGCGCGCGGTCGTCCACCTGCTCGCCGGGGTGCTGCTCGCGGGCTTCAGCAACGGCGCGCTCCACCTCCTCTTCGCTCACCTCGATGCCTTCTGCCCTGGCAATCTGGTCGCGGATGAGCTGCCACTTGACCCACCAGATGGCATCGGCCCGCAGCTGTTCGCGCAGTGCCTTTTCATCCAGGCGGCGCATGCTTCTTTTCCGGGCCGCCTCGACCAGACCGTCCAAGTACAGTTCCACCATGTGGGCAGGGGCCTCAAAGCTGTTGGCCTTGATGACTTCGTCCATCAGCCGGTGCCGCAACTGCTCCTGTGCCTCGTGGGCGTACTGCCGCTCTAGCTCTTGTTTCAAATAGGCCCTGAGCTCTTTGAGAGAGCCAAACTCACCCACGTCTTTGGCCAGCTCATCGTCGATCTCCGGCAGTTCCCGCCGCAGGACCTCTTTGATTGTGACCTCAAAGAGGTCTTCGACCTGGCGTGGGGCCTCATTGGGTTTTGACGGCGGGGCCTGCCGCACCAAACGCACGCGGCGCCTTTCGCCCACCCGTGCACCAAGCAACTGATGGCTGAATGCCGCGTGCTCTGCGGTGGCAGGAGATTCGCGCAGCTCGATGCGGCGATCTTCGTACCGCTCACCCAAAATGGGCACACCGGTGCGATCCAGACGCTGCACATCCATCGCCACGATGTCGCCCAGCTCTGCGCCACCTTCTACGGGCGTCACCATCGCGTTGTCCCGCCGGATCTTCTCCAACATCTCATCCACGTCTCTGTCGCCCACTTGGTAGACTTCGTGCTCGACGGTCAACCCCTTGTATCGCTCGACGCGGATGTCTGGCTCAACGTCCACGATCAACGTGACTTTCAGCCCTTTGTCAGGCTCGTACGTGGTCTCGGTGATATTGGCCGAGCCCACCGGCTTCAATTGGTATTCAGCGATGATGCCCGGATAGACCTCCTCGACAAGCTGCTCAAACACTGCCCCCTCTATTTCCTTGCCGAACATATCGCGCAAAAGCGAGCGCGGCACTTTGCCTTTGCGAAACCCTTGCAGGTTCACACGTTTCTGATACCGCGCGTACGCTTCATCTAACCTCGGCACCACGCTCTCTGCCGGGAAGGTAATGGTGATCTCCTTCTGCCACTGCTCTCTGTCCTGGATGTCGACCTGCAATGAATTCTCCTTGCCACTTTGCTTCGCAATAACACCAACGGATGGGGCCAGCGCACTCAAGAGGAAAGGGTTGGATGGCGCACGGTGCTTCTTCTTCTGCCTGCCACCTCCACCCTTTTCTCTGGAGAAGAACGGCGTGTCCTTGGTGCGAGAGGGGGGACTCGAACCCCCACGCCGTAAAGGCACTAGATCCTAAGTCTAGCGCGTCTACCAAACTCCGCCACTCTCGCGTAGCCGCTGGCTAATATACATATTTTTGCCTGGATTGTCAACCGTTTTGTCCGGCACGGCCTTTGGCTTGCCCCGGACCGCGGCGAAAACAGAAAGGGGCTCAGCGCTCTGAGCCCCTTCCCGAACCGGTGCAAAGATGACTACTTGCGCAGCTTGTACTTTTCCATCTTGTTGTAGAGGGTGCCGCGGCTCACGCCAAGGATGTCGGCGGTCTTGCTGATGTTCCCCTTGGTCTCGGTGAGCACTTGCTCAATGAGCGCCTCCTCAGCCGCCTCCAAACGCCGATCCTCCAATCGGAGATGAACGACCTTGGGGTCGGCAGGCGGGAGTATCTCCTCAGGAAGGTCCCCCACCTCCACCTTGTCGCCGCGGGACCTCATGACGGCCCGCTCCACCGCGTTGCGCAGCTCGCGCACATTGCCCGGCCAGTCGTAATGTGTCAAGATCTCCTCTACAGCCGCGGAAAAGCCGCGAATCCTCTTGCCCGTAGCGTCGCAGTAGTAGTCCAGGAAGTACTCGGCCAAGGGCATGATGTCGTCAGGATGGCGGCGCAACGGCGGGATGGTGATGGAGACCACGTTGAGCTTGTAATAGAGATCCTCGCGAAACTTCCCCTGGTCCACTAGCTCGGCAAGGTTCTCGCGCGTGGAGGATACCAAACGAACGTCGAGCCCGTAGGTGGTGACGCCATCGGGCCCTTGAATCTCGCGCTCCTGCAGCGCCTGCACAAGCCTGGCCTGGATGGCCACCGGCATTGCCGCCACTTCGTCCAAGTACACCGTACCACCGGTGATGAGTGGGCTTCCCTGCACCGCGGGCCGACGCAAGTCGGTCAGCTCATCACCGCTGCCGAAGAGCTGGGCTTCCAGTTCGGCGGCACTCAGTGTGCCGCAACTCAGTTTCAGGTACGGATTGAGCCTGCGTGGGCTAAGGCAGTGGATGGTGCGACTAAAGATTTCCTTGCCTGTGCCGGGTTCGCCGGTGAGTAAGATGGGCGCGTTGGAGTTGGCCACTGTGCCCACCTGGTGACAGACGTTGCGCATCCGGCGAGAGACGGCCACCACCCCGCTGAAGCGACATTCGCGACAGTGCCCCAGGAGCAAGGCGTCGCTCAGACCCCGGCGGGCCACCCGCTCGGCGGTGCGCTCCAGGGCAAACAGCACCTGCGACGGGCGCGCCGGCTTGAGCAGATAGTCCACAGCCCCGTTCTTCAGCGCCACGATGGCCTCGTTGATGGCACCATACCCCACCATTACCACCACCGCGCACTCGGGTTGCTCAGCCCGGATCTTGCGCAGCAGCCTGATTTCCTCCACCGGGGGCGTTTTCATTGAGAGCAGCACAAAATCGTACCGCTCCCCGCGCGCCAGCGTCTCGCGCGCCTCGTCCAGGGTCCTGACGGCGAAGATCGCCATGCCTTTCCGCGCCAAGGAGGCCTCCACCAGCGCCACCAGGTTCACATCCTCATCCACAAACAGGACCCTCTTCTCGCGCTCCATCTTTCCTTCCTCCGAATCCACGCACTCGCTCCACAGCTCCCGAATCCTGGGCGCGACGCCGGTTTCAGCCCTGGACTCTGCAGGCTGCAGCAGTTGCACAGACTGCGAATTCTGGCCAGACCGCCGCGTGGGACAGTGCGGCGGTAAAACTCCGTTCACGGCAACCAAGGATACGCGCAATCATCATACCAGAGGGCGCCCAACCGTCTTGACGCCAATGTTCGGTCCCGTAACCAGCGCTTTGCCGGTGCCACAAATCGACTGAAATATATACACATTTTGCGGGCAAATGTCAAGCAAATTCTGAAAAAACCAAGGGTCAATCGTGGGAAAAAAATGCGGCTGTTCCCTTCGCAACACATAACAAAAACACAAGCGCGGCGCACCCTCATGGGGTCCGCCGCGCTCACCACCGTCACGGCACGATGTTTCACAACAAGACAGTGTCTCCCTTTGAGACACGCCCCCGGCGCATCTCCGCGCACGCAAGCCATTCGGCCGCGATTTGTCCTCACTGCCTCGTCGCTATGCTGCTCTCCTTCGAAGGGAAACGCAACGTCCGTGCCGAGGAACCATAGATGAAAACCATTGGCCGCGTGACATCTATCCATTCAGGCAGCAGGAGAACAACCCGCCGCACTTCGTTGCCAGCGAGGAGCCCACCAACCGCATGCTGTCCGTCAAGGGAGAACACATCGCGCTCCTCGCCCACCACGACCGGCTTCCATTGCCGCCCATCCTGGGCAACCCGAATCCGGTCTGGATCAAAATACACTCCCTGGGGGGCCAAGGCCGACACCGAGAGGATAAGCGGGGTGACCTCAGTGCCCATAGCTTCCCGCGCAATGGCTGCAAAGCGCTCGCTGTGCACCACCATGATGCTCATGGCGCTGGCTTGATTCCCGTCGCTGCGAAGCACCACCGTCCGCAACTGAACATCTCCGGTAGCTCGCGTTGATTCCCACAATGCTGCCTCGCCACCTTTGCCCCACACGCCAGACGCCACACAGGCCAGAACCAGACCTGTCAGCAGCAGTCGCAGAACCATATTTCTCCTCCAGTGTCTACCTCGTCATCTTTCCTGCCTGAGTAGGCTACAACCTTCATGCCAGTTTTTGCGCGGAAGGTGGATGGAGGTAAGCACTGGATTTTTCGTGCGAAAGAGAGGGGCGCTGCTTTGTAACGCCTGCTCGTCAGTGCCCAGGACGGAAACGCTGTTCAGCCCTGAGACAGAGAGGCTTTATTTGCCCATCGGTCTGGCACCCCATGCAAAAGCACGCGCCCAACCACCATCAACCCGGCCAAGGTGAAGACCGCTGCCTTATACCTGACTACGTCTCCATATCCGCCGAGCACGTACACCACTGCGCCCCAGAGCAGGGGTCCGGTGATCGCCGCCGCTTTGCCCGACAGCGAGTACAGACCAAAGAACTCGCCCAGCCGCTCCGCCGGCACCAAGGTCACCAAGAGTGGGCGCGCCGCAGTCCAGGTTCCGCCCAAGAACATGCCGATGAAGCAGGCTAAGACCCAAAAGACCGGCTGGCTGTTGAACAGGACCACCAGCCCCAGGCATAGAATCCATCCATTGAGCACCCAGGTCAGGGCCGCCTTGGGTCCCACCCGGTCTGTGAGCAGACCGAAGAGGAATGACCCAATGGCCGCTGCAGTAGTGGCTACCAGGAAGAACGGCACCACCACCTCGGTGGCGAACCCCACGACCTTCACTGCGTAGACCGCCATGAAGATGATGATGGTTTCAACTGCTTCCTCGTAAAAGAACTTTGCCGCAAGGAAGCGCAGCACTCCCGGTGCCTGCCTTGAGCGCGTGAGCCCCTGTACAATCTGCCTGGCTGCTTGGTCAAACTGTGCCACGCCTGGGAACAGAGGCGACAAGAGCTTCTGCACCACGAACCGATGATAAGCACGCACCCGGTTGCCAACCCCGGCACGCTCCTTTCGGCATGCAAGCCTCCACGCGACGGACCCCAGGACAGCACAGGGCATCAACGCCAAGAACGGCAAATAGGCAACCGCGGGCAGTGCGGCACTAAGCGATGCACGCGCAAGAGTCCACTTCCTTCCTGCCACAGGGTTGCGGTCGCGCACGAAAACGAAGGTGGGCAGAGCAGTGAGCAGGAAAAGGAAAGCGGTGGGAACAAAACTCCCTACGTGACCCCAACCTCGGGGCCTGCGGAATAGGAGCAAGCCGGCGATCCTGGCATCCCGTGGGGCTCGCCAGTGCACGACGACCGCTCGTCGCGTGGGCCCTGAGCCAGAGAGAGAGGTATCGCGCGTGGCAATCTTCCACTCCGGCTGCCACGCATGACCCCCGCTGTCCAGTGCGGCCAGCCTGTACGCATAATGGCTATCGCGGTCCACCTGAAGGTCAAAGTAGCTGCAGGCAGATGGCTCAAGGCGCGCCACTTCCACTTCTTTTCCCCGAAAGAAGGGTACCTCCACCCCGAGGAAATCGATGCCGCCCGTGACGAAGGGCATGACCATGAGCAACCCAAAGAAGCTCCCCAAATAGCCCACTGCCACACCGTAGCCAGAAATCTTGCCCATGGTGGCCGGCGTGCTCACCTCCGGCAAGAGCGCATTGTAAAACACCAATGCCCCCTGATAGGCAAAGTTGGCCAGCACATAACAGAGCAGTGCGCCCGTGGCCGTGAGGAGCACACCCAGGCCGAGATTACCTACCAGGCCGATAAGGGCGGTAGCAATGACGCAGAGCAGGGTGAGAGCCGTTAGGTAGGGCATGCGGGCACGATAGCGATCCGACACCACACCGAGCACCGGCATGCTCAGCCCCACCAGCGCCATGGAGACAGAGTTGCCGATGCTGACCCACATGTCCTCCACGCCCAAATTTACCGTCATCCACAGCGGGAAGTACATGGTGACCACGTTCATTGAGTAGATGGTGTTGGCAAAGTCGTAGGTAATCCACGAGGCTACGGCGCGGGTGGGCGTACAGCGCATGCCTTGCTCCGAGTTCTTGGGAATAGTGACGGTCGTAGGCGGGTTGGTTCTCCAGGCTATGAGCCTGTGCTGGAGGCGATGAGGCGCACGAGACGGTTGGTGAGGCCACGGAAGCTCTTGTTGGGGGGCACCACGACCGCGAGTATGGCCGGCTGCCTAAAGGCCTCGATGAACCGGACCACCACCTTCCGGCCCTGTTGGTCCTCCAAAAGCACCTCGGCCAGCCCTGTCAACCCACCGAGCTCAGTGGCGGTGTGCTGCACCTGTTGCAGCAGCAGGCCCGTTTCTGCCAAAAAGTCCTCCGACACACCGGTCTCGCCGGTCGCCCGCGCCAAGGGCAAACCGTCAGCAGTGAAAAGATAGGCCGCTTCGAAATGACCCAGGCGAATGAGCTGCAACATGGCCTCCTCGATCACCTCCTGCGGAGGAGGACCAACCTCCGCAAAGGGTTGGGGGCCCTTCTTCTGCGTGGCAGCTTTGTCAAACTGCAAATGGAGCATCAGCCCGGCTCACCTTTTCCTACGGCTGGTTTGCGGCGTGTGTCACGCTCCTTCTTTCCCCGGCCTGCACGTACGCCACTACGCGATTAATGCAGGCCCGCAACGACTCGAACACCCCAACTCCCTGAACGGCAACAGCCTCAAAGTACGGGACGCGACAGAAATTCAGCGTCTCCTGCAACATCGACACAGGCAGGACATCCGGCAGGTCACGCTTGTTGTACTGGATCACCCAGGGAAACTCCTCCAAGGTGCTCCCTCTGTCGATGAGATACTCCTCCAGCTCGGCCATCGACGCAAGGTTCTCGTTCAGACGCTCTCTTTGCGAGTCCGCCACAAAGACGATGCCATCCACTCCCTCCAGCACGATTTTGCGACTGGCATGATAATACACCTGCCCTGGGGTAGTGTAGACGTTGAACCGGGGGCGGAGCTGCTTTATGCGTCCCACTTCCAGTCGGAGAAAATCGAAAAAGAGCGTCCGTTGCTCGCGCGTGCGCAGCGAGATGAGCTCTCCTCTTAACCTGGGATCGATGTGCTCATAGATGTAGAGGAGGTTGGCCGTCTTGCCACCCAGGCCAGGCCCGTAATAAACGATCTTGAAAATGATTTCCTGTCGTGCGGCGTTAATGAACATGGCAGTGGTCAGCCGCGGAATGATCGTTCCAGCTCGCGCTTGAGCAGTTCGCCGAATTCCATGTCCAGGAAGCGGGCGGCCTCCTCCTCGGCCCGCCGCGCCTCCTCAAGGAGTTTGTTGAGCAAGGTGACCGCCCTGTGCGCAAAGATGCGCACGATGCCCAGTGCCACCGACGGGTCGAAAATGATGAGCAAAAGGTAAGTCCCCGCTACGCTGGAGATGTACACATTAGCTCTGCTCCCCTCATGAAAGAGCAGCCGGAACTTACCGGGCTCACCGATTAAGCGGGCGATCTCGGCGGTGGCGGAAAATTCCCCGGCCGCCAACGCAGTCAGCGAGGCCAGATCTAATTCCCCAGTGGCACCTCCCTGGCAGATGGGGTGACCGTTCATGTCCGCAAACACGATGGCGCGCGCCTTGGTCTTAACCACCAGCTCGGTGACAATGGCGCGGATCTCAGCGTAGTTTGATTCCGACAAGACGAGCCTCTTACTGCCAGCGTTAGGTGCAAGACCCATACCAGCTCTCCCCGTTAGGGCGATTCTCTCTCCTCCGGCCAACCAACATCATTGTCTGCCTGGCTCGCTGCCCAACGACAATCCGTTACTGTCCCAGCGCAAGCCGGTCCGCAAGATAAGACGGAAGCCCCGCTGCGAGAATCTTCTCCTGCGTGGTTTCAAATGCGTAAGTCACACGTACCAACTCGAAAGACCAGCTACCCGTGTCCAACACCCCAAAACAGGCGTCAGGGTTGCCATCGCGCGGCTGACCCACGCTCCCCACATTGATCATGTAGCGCAGCTCTGTATCCAACGCGATGTGGGGCTCAGTCTCGACGTGAATCTCCCCAGGTGCCTGAAGACTCAGGACTACTGGCACGTGTGAGTGTCCTACGAAGCAGATCTTTTCGCTGAACGCCTCAAAGTTCCGGTAGGCATCCCCCACCGTCTCCAGATAGTACCATTGCTCCGGCGCCTCCGGCGTTGCGTGGACAAAGAAGAGGTTTCCCCTACGGTAGATGTACTGCAGCCCACAAAGAAACTGGCGATGCTCCTCGGTCAACATCCGGCCAGTCCACTCCGCGGCCACACGGGCCATAGTGTTGAAGTAGCTGGTATCCGTGAGACCCACACTGGCAAAGTCGTGGTTGCCCGCAATGATGACCGAGGCCTTGCCTCGCACAAGCTCAATGCACTCGTTGGGGTTGGGCCCATACCCCACAATGTCACCCAAACAGATGACATCCTCCACCTGCAGGTCATCAATGGTCTGCAGCACCGCGGTGAGCGCCTCAAGGTTGCTATGAACATCCGAGATGATGGCCACTCGCATCGATGGAATCCGGGAATTTGCCGTTTCGACTGTGGGCTGTAATATACGACCGCACAGCTGAGAAAGCAAGCACTATTTCAAGAATCTCGCCCGAGATGCACTCGGCATTGGAGCGGTTCCAGCGCCCTACGGCCCCACACCGTGAGGGATGCACCTCCCGGCCCAACCTGGGAACCTTTCTTTGGTTAGTGGTGCTCACATCATCCACACCGGGTCCACGTCGACTGAGACACTCACACTCTGGTCGCGGTGCCCCCTATGGTATCGCTCTAACGCCTGGCGAAGAACGGCATTCATGGTCCGACCGCCGGGGTCTTTGCTCTTGGCTTCCTTGAGCACCACCTGCCAGCGATAGTGCCGCTGCAGCCGCACCAACGGGGCAGGCAGGGGACCGAAACAGCGGAACGGCATGCCCTCCTTGGGCAACAGCGACACAAAGTCTTTAGCTGCCCGTGCCGCCTTTTCCTCTCTGAGGCTTTTGAAACAGACCACTGCCAAGCGCCCAAAGGGCGGGTAGTCCAAGTGTCGGCGGTCACCAATCTCCTGGGCGTAAAAGCCGACAAAGTCGTGCTGCTGTGCAAATCGGAGGCAGTAGTGGTCAGGGGAATAGGACTGAATGACCACCTCGCCGCGCTTGTCCACCCGGCCTGCTCTTCCCGCCACTTGGGTCAGAAGTTGGAAGGTCTGTTCGGCCGCGCGAAAGTCGGGAAAGAAGAGCCCGGTGTCCGCGGAGATTACCCCCACCAGCGTCACGCGTTGAAAATCCAGCCCCTTGGCCACCATCTGCGTGCCGAGCAGGATGTCGAACTCCCCACGCTCAAAGCTCTCCAAGATGCGGTCGTGAGCGCGGCGCCCCCTAGTGGTATCGAGATCCATACGCACTACACGGGCCTGCGGAAAAAGGTGCGCCAGAGCCTCCTCCACCTTCTGCGTCCCAGTCCCCTTGAACAAGATGTCATTGCCCCCGCAGTTTGGGCAGACGGTAGGCGCCCGACGCGTAAAGGAGCAGTAGTGGCACCTCAAGGTGTGGTCGTGCAAGTGAAAGGTGAGCGTCACATTGCAATTCCGGCACTGTTCCACATGGCCGCAATCCCTGCATTTGATGAAGGTGGCATACCCGCGTCTGTTCTGCAACAGGATCACCTGCTCGCCAAGCGACAGCTTCTCCGCGATCTTCTGCTGGAGGAGGCGAGAGAACACCACCGGCTGACGCGAGCCGGTTTCCCGCCGCTCCGCGGTCATGTCCACGATGGTCACCTCCGGCATGGGGACATGGTCGATGCGATGGGTGAGCGTCACCATGCCGTACTTGCCCGCCTGGGCGTTGAAGAAGGTCTCAAACGAAGGTGTGGCACTGCCTAGGACTACGACCGCCTGGTTCAACTTCGCCCGCATGACGGCCACGTCTCGCGCATGGTAACGGGGATCGGTGTCCATCTGCTTGAACGTGGATTCCTGCTCCTCATCGACCACCACCAGGCCCAGATTCTGCACGGGCGCAAAGACCGCCGAGCGCGGACCGATGACAATGCGATGCGCCCCCTGGCGGATGCGGCGCCAGGCATCGAACCTCTCACCAGCCGAAAGGCGGCTGTGCAACACCGTCACCTGCTCACGGAAGTGGGCTCGGAAACGCGCGACTATCTGAGGGGTGAGTGCTATCTCAGGCACAAGCACAACGGCGCTCTTGCCCATGGCCAACACCTCACGGATGGCCTCAATGTACACTTGGGTCTTGCCGCTTCCAGTTACCCCGTGGAGCAGGAGCGCGGTGAAGCTCCCCGCAGCCAGACCCTGCTTGATAGCTGCAAGTGCTTGCTGTTGCTCCTGAGTGAGCTGCACCTGCTTCGCCTCAGGGATCGGCACACGGTCGTAGTAGTCCCGCGACACCTCTCTGCGCACCACCTTCACCAACCCCGCTTTGCACAGTGCGCTCAGCGATTGGCTCGTTGTGCGGGCGGCACGCACAAGATCGCCCAAGCTGGTCTGGTGCCCCTCGCTGGCGAGAAGCACCCGCAGGCATTCGGCCTGCCGCGGCGCGCGCGTGGCAACTTCCCCAATCAACCCCTCCCACTCCTCTGGCGACCGTCCCTCCGCAAGTGCCACCCAACGCTCCGTTCGCACGCCCACAGCTGCCTTCGGCAAAACCTCCTCCACACGCACGAGCCCTTGCGCCTGTAGCTGCGCCAGACTACAGGCCACGCCCCGCACGCCCGCCTTCCTCTCCAGCTGGGCGGTCGTGAGCGGGCTCTTTGCCATCAGAGCGCGCAGAACGAGGGCCTGCCGCGGCGCACGCCGCTCCAGCTGCGTTAACACCGCCGGATCTACCGACCCTTGCAACGTCACCACTCGCTGCGACTCCTGATGAATGCCCGCAGGCAAGGCGGCTCTCAGCACCTCCCCCAGCGGACAGATGTAGTAATCCGCTATCCAGCGACAGAGGCGCATCATCTCCTCGGAAAACAGCGGCTCCGTGTCCAGGATGTCGGCTATCTCCTTGACCTCTGTCAGGTCGGTGTGCTCCAGCAGCTGCACCACAAACCCGGTCATCCGCCGCCGGCCGAAAGGCGCTAAAGCCCGCATGCCGACTCTCAGACTCTCGCGCAGCTCCTCCGGGACACGATAGGTAAAGGCGTGGTCAATAGGGATTGGGAACACGAGATTGGCGTACGCCGCTGCCATATGGTGTCGCCCTCAGGTGTGTGGAGGGTCAAAACGCCGAGGCCAGATATCGCTGTCCCATTTGCCGGAGACGTTCTTTGTCAACATCCGCGGCGTCGATGCCTTCGATGTACCTGTCGAACTCCACCGGCAGGGCCTCGATGGCCATTAGCTCCCCGAGCTTACCCTCCTCTTCGCTCTCCTGCAAGAATTGACGCTCCATGTGAAACGCCTGGGGAAACAGCCCATCGATCTGGCGGACGTCCAGCTGGAGGAGTGTGTCGTGCCGCAGGTGCTCCAGCGTGAGACCAACAATCGCCCCCTCTGGCACGCCCTTACTCAGTGCCGCCAAGCGCTCGTAGATCTGCCCCACGTCCAACTCCCGACAGTCCAGCGGGGGCAGCTTTCGCATTGGGCGAGTAACAATTGGCACGACCTGGCGCTCCCCGGTTTCCAGATCCACCAACAAGACGCCAGGCTCGTTGCTCCACTCGTTGAGGCTAGTACGCTCGGTGGCGCCGGCGTAGCACGCATGCGGCTTGGGACTGATTCTCCGGTGGTAATGCCCGAGGGCGATGTAATCAAAGGAAAGGCCGCGCACTGCTTCGACGTCGGGAATGCGCTGCTCGTTGAACTCGCCCATGGAGTAACTCTGCCCTCCGACCCACGCGCCATGCACCACCAGTACGTTGTGCCGTGCCTCCGGGCGCACGGTAATGGCGGCGAAGGCAGCCTCCAACTCCTCGCTCAATGCACAATGCGGGATGCAGTGAAAGTCCACCTCGCGCACAGTGAAACGCTTGTAGGTACCGCTGTAGGCGGCGTGCACGCCAGGAAAGAGGGCGATAGTCTCGAAAATGGAGCCTGTAGCGGCTATGCGCGGGGTGGAGTGATTGCCGGAGACCATGACCACCTCGATTCCCGCCCCGATGATCCGCTGAATTCCCTCCAATGCTACCCTGATCGCGCGGTTGGTCGGGCGCGAAGTGTGGAAAAGATCGCCAGCGTGCACCACCACCTCCGGCGACAAGGCAATGGCCGCCTCGACTACTTGCCGCCACGCGTCGTAAACATCTTGTTCCCGTTGGTTCAGACCCGTGCGGGGGTCAATTTTCCCGTACTCCGAATAGCCAAGGTGGGTGTCGGAAACGTGCAGAATCCTCATACCGCTCCCTATCGCGTGCGAGAATGCCCGGAGCTAATTCTATGCAATTTTCTGCTCTGATGCAAGGAAAAGTTGGGCGGGATCAAAAAGGCAGACGCCGGGCGGCTAACGGCAGAGCACTCTGCTACACCCTATGAAGTACCCCGTGCGCAGGCCTGGTGTCTATCCGTGCGCACGGGGTAAGCGGACGATTCACAACTCGCCCGGGTCACCATGCGGTCATTTGACCAACTCGGCCTTGACCACCGCCACTGCCGCCTGTTGAGCACCTTTGGTGCTGGCTCTCCCCACCACCACAAACTCGCCCAGGGGAACGTTGAGACTGGTCATGAGGTTCACCGGAGCAGGCGACTGGCCACTCATGGCGAACTTTTCCAGCCTGACCACTCCTGCCCCTTCCGGCACGTACTCGACCTGAGCGATGCGGCAGGAGGCATGGGATCGCTCCGCGAGCGCCACGTCCAGCGCGCACATCTCGCCGCTGTAGACGATTGCCGTTCCTGATCCCAAGAGGGAGAAATGCTCGTACCGGAACAGGTTCCGCAGTTTGCCCACCACCGGCGAAAGCTCGCTCGGTATGGCGCCACCGCCTTGCTCGGTGCCGTCGGCAAGGAACAAGTGCACATCCACGCGTACTTGTTTGGGCGGGACATCGTAGCGCGCCAAGAGCTCTGCCACTTTGTCCAACCTTTCTGGCCAATCGCGGACCGTGAGTGCGCGGAGTTTATTGCTCGGAACGGCCTCGCCAGCTGAGCTTAGGAATTGGCGAATCATGACCGCGAGTTCTTCCGGATCCTTGTACTTGATATCGAAGCTGCGGGTGGTCAGGGCCCGCTCCTTTGCCTGCTCTAGCTTGATGGTGAGAGATTTGGACCTGCCCGCCGTGACCACAACGTCGTCCCGCCCGTACCTCTGATATCCTGGCACCGTCACTTTCAGGGCATAGAGGCCTGCCGGCAGTTCTGCAAACGCAAATTGACCGCGCTCGTCACTTTCGGCGGCAAGTGGTGTTCGACCCTCGCCACTCGGGTAGGCGATCAACGTGGCTTGTGCGATCCCCTTACCACTGCTCGCGTCCACTACCACGCCCTCCAATCTGCCGGTCTGTTGCCCCCAGGCCAGTGGGGCAAGCAAAATCAGGACAGAGGCGACGAAATACGCTTTGCTCATAGGTTTTCCTCCCCTCATGCGGATTCTCTTGCGCTGCTTTCAGTCTACGAACCACACTACCGTCATCGGTGGCTCGTCCACCATGAAGACGATCATGGTACCCTGGCCCTCGGCCAAGGGTTCTACGGCTGAGAGCCTGGCGATAGCCGAAGAGAGTTCTGCGCTCCTGGGTGCCACCTCCTTTTGAGGGAACTGTGCGAGATCAAGCACCAGAAGGACGACCACCAGCAGGAGTGCACTGAGTACCGCCCCCACAAGAACAGCGCGCGGTCGGAACCTGATCTCCGGGGCAGGCCTTCTCTGCTGGAGCACGCGTGCCCGCACCGTAGGCCATACGTGGAGTTCGGCTGCGACCTGGTCACTTCGCGCCAGCGTCCGGTACCCGGCCTTCAAGGCTCGCTGGAGCTGCCCGTATTCTGCCTGACAGGAAGCGCATACCTGCACATGGGCCATCACTTTTTTCTGGACAGGCGGAGAGAGGTCGTTGCCCGCATAGAGTTCCAACAGAGCTCGCGCCCGTTTGCACTTCATCTATCTGCCCTCCAGGAATTCCGGGAATTCCCTTTCGATGATCTCCCGCAACGTGCGGCGCGCCAAAGTGAGGTGACTGCGCACCGTGCTCTCTCGACACCCAAGGACCCGAGCTACTTCGCTAACTTCCAATCCCTCAAGGTCGCGCAGCACGAACGCCGCCCGTTGCTTCACCCCTAGACGGCCAGCCAGAAGTCGCACCAAGGCAAAGAACTCGGCGCTCTCTGTCTGTCCGGCCACATCGGCCTCACTGTCCGCATCGTCGGCTGTCTCATCGTCCCATGAACAGATTCCCGCTCGGCGTCGGTCCCGCTTGGCCAAGTCGCGGCACACGTTCACCACGATGCGATAGAGGTAAGTGTAGAAAGGCCGGCCTGTGTCTACTCGGTGCAACGAACGATACAACCGCACGAAAGCTTCATGTGCGGCCTCTGTGGCGAGTGTTCTGTCGCCCAGAATGCGAAGGGCCACTGCTACCGCACGAGCCTGGTACAGCTCCACCACCTGGGCAAAACAAGCAAGGTCGCCCTTTTGGGCCTGAGCCAGTAGTTGTCGTTCGTCAGCTTCCGCCACGACACCTCTGCTGTGGGCCGCTGATGGTCTTACGTTCCTTTTCTACTAAAAAATACCGTGCCAGTGGCGAAAACGCTGAATTAAAAGCGCATGGACATGGGAAGCGAAAGAGACATTGTAAGGACGCCGACGAGAAACAGACGCCACTTAAGGGAATTGCACAAGGAGTCTTTGCGTTAGGGATACAACACGGTGATGCCCTTTGGAGGGGAGGGCGGTAGGGAAAAGTTATTCCAGAAAGACAGGAGAAAGGGTAGGCGGGGGTCTTTTTCTTTCAGGATTCCCCAAGTAGTCCGGTGTGGCTTGTGAGAGTTCGTGCGCCCCAGGTTGAACCAGAGCGCATACGCGGCGTCGTTGCCCAGAAAGTCCTGTCAGCTTGGAGAGCATTCGATTTCGCAGAAATCATCTTCGATGAGGCGATCGACCGTTTGCACATCGGCCTGCCAGGTATGAGGCCCCGCCGGGATGGTGGTGTCGGTGGTGCCGGCAGAGGAATGCACCGTTGTGCTAAAGAGGCTTTGCTCTCTGGCGTTCCACGCGCCGATGAATTCTGAGCCGTTGCCGGTGTGCAGGCGACAGTCGTGGAACCGGACCTGGCATGCAGTCAGACGCGCAAGGACCGGGTGCGCGAAGAAGGCGGCATAGCACAAGGCTCGTTCATCGGCAAAGGCGGTAAACGAGGTGCCGCTGGTCACATCCCGTGCGGTGAGTTAACCTTGGCCAGAGCGAGGACACGGATGTGCGGCCAGTCCTCGGGGACGTCGATTACCGCCTTGGCATCCGTGTAGGTTTGCTCAAACAGACGCCACTGGGCTTTGACGGCACCCGGGTCCTGGGTGGTCTTATACTTCGTGCGTTTGCTCTTGAGCAGGGCTGCTCCTCGCCAGATTCTCCGTATGGCTTTGTGGCTGATAAAGAGCTGGAAGTGCTCTTTGATGCGGCGGGCGCCGAAAGAGGGCAGGGCCAGCACCTGTTCATTTTGCTCCTGGGTGACGGAGGCCTTGGCGTTGTGGTGAGCTCTGGAGAGCTCTCGGAGATCTTCCAAGGAGCCCTCTTTCCAGCGCCGCAGCCACGTGCAAACGGTGGCGGGGGTGGTGTGGAAGTGGCGTGCCGCAGGTTTGACGCCGTGCTCTTTGGCGGACAGCACCATGTGATGGTGGTAGAACCATGGGCCTCTGATGTGGCGGGTCATATCGTAGTAGTCCCTGGAGCAGAGTTTCCGGGCGGGGCATTCAAGAGCAATGTTGGCACATAATGGTCGCCCGACGGATCGCTTCCTCCCCGGGATCGGAGCAAGCCCGTGAGCAAAGAGTAGTCCTCTTCGCGAAAGATCACCAGGATACGGAGAGGGATACCATGCGTGTTCCGAGTCCGATTTGTGTCTTTTGCGAGAGGGAGGGTACATGGTGTACACGGGACTAGTGGGTTGGGGTTTGTGAGGGAAGAATTCGTTGGGGAGTTACGATTGATTAGTGTCGAGATTTTGAAAATGTTGTAGTATAATCCCTGCAGAAACGGAGGGAGAGATGACCTACTACGATGTGATGCGAGGCGTGGAGAATATATTCAACCTACGATTGGGAATGGCTGGGCTTGCCACAGTGAAGGGAATCTCGGAAGCAGCTCGCCAGTATCACACCACCTGCACGACGGCGCGGAAATGGCTCAAGCGGACAAGGAGCAAGGGCTTAGGCCACTTTAATCGAAGCGGGGCCCGACAGCGTAGTCCTCACAAGACCCCGAAGGCAATGACGGATCGGGTCATAGAGTTACGGAGGACTCATCCGGCGTGGGGGCCTGAGAGATTAAAGATGCATTATGAGCTTCCCATCTCCGGCAAGGCCACAGCGAGAATAATTCCCCAGGCGGGTCTTGTGAGGAAGAAGAAGAGGAGGTGGAAGAAACAAAGGGACTTGAGGGAGGTGAAGAAGCAATGAAGATCGTTCCAGCTTATCGGGATAGATGTCAAGGACCTTTGCGATATAGAGAAGTACTCGCCGGAGATGATGAGGCTTCATCTGCCACGCTATCAGTTTACCGCCCGAGATGTGCGCACTGGTGGGTGTGGGAGGACAAAAGAGTCAACGAATGCGGCCATATTCGCAAGGTATTTGCTCTCTTCACTGAAGGATTATGGGGTAGACATGAAGAAGGTGACAATCCAGACAGACAATGGGTTAGAATTTATTGGCGCTGTGCACAAGAAAGGAGAGAGTGCGTTTCAAGTGGTGCTTCACGGCTTTGGGGTGAGGCATTGCCGGATACCTCCGAGGGCCTGTACCTGGCAGAGCGATGTGGAGGCTTTTCACAAGGTGATAGAGGACGAATTCTATGACATAGAAGGCTACAGGGACGTGAATGAGTTCATGGGCAAGTCCTATGCCTATGAGCTCTATTTCAATTTCAAAAGAAAGACCAGACATAGGGGACGCCAGATACCGGTAGAGATACTCAAGGATAGTGGCGACAATACGTGCCCCCACGTATTCAATCTGCCACCTGTCATTCTCGATCACTACGCCTACAATTTCATAACGGGTGGCTATGATGTGGGGTTATCAACCAGTGATTAGCGTTTTTCTTATTGACTTTATCTCAATCCTGCCTTATATTATACCTCGCAGTGAAAGTCGGTGATTGGAGGGGGAAAACCATGGGAAGCTTCGCTCAAACCAATTTGCGCGGCTGCCCGCGCAGCAGCGGTGAATCTTGCGTGTCGTGCCCCAGTCACCCCACTGCCAAAGGTCATATCCACACAGCGCAACTTTTTCTGGCTAGTCATAAACCTTCCCACAGCAGAGCGCCACCCCCATGCATCAAGCGCGAAGACACATGCCACTTACAGAGCATTGAGACAAAGCGGAGTTGGCAAACCAACATTCTTCCTGCGCGGCGTAATCAAGCTTAATCTAAGACACGAGCCGAATGATGGCTGAGTGGGCGAGTGCCCATACCCATCCGCACAGACCAAAGACACGCGAGAGTTGCGAGGGCTGGGCTGCCCCGCGTACCTGTAGAGTCGCTACCCTAAGTTTAAGGCTGACGAACGACCTTTTGTGGCATCCCAATGAACATCACGACCTGAGTTTTACAGGAGGGACAGAATGAAAGGCTTAGTAGGACCCTTTGTATTGTTACTCGCGTCCAGCGTTTCCGCTATCGCACGGCAAACGTGCTCGGGAGATTCCGTGCTCTTCCCGGGGGAGCATAGGTACAAGAAAGCGATGATTTATTTGGATGACAGCGATAACACTCTTATTGAAGCAAAAAGTCTTGTGATTAGGGACGATACCCTGTTCGTTACGAAAACGCCTACCTATGCAGGTGAACGACCTCCGAAGGTTTGTTATCCTCTTAACAGCATCTATATGATCAAAGTGAGTAAAGGGAGTAAAGCCGGTAGTTTCGCGGCCGTGGGCGCGGCGATGGGGTTCCTGTCCGGGCTCATCAATGTCGACTCATTTCACAGAGGGGAACCGTATGTCAAGGTCAATCCGGAGGTCGAAGCGGCCTTCCTGATTGGTTTCACAGCCGTGGGAGCAATTATCGGTGCAGGCTTTGGATCAAAGACGCACGACTGGGAAATCATATACATAAAGGGACGAATTGGTCCGAGTGCCAAGTGAACCCTGTGCTACTGCTCTTGGTGCAAGGAACCACCAAATTGAAGCCCCTCACGTCTGTTTCTTACCAAACCACAGGAGTAGACAACACCGTGAATAGTGTCGGCGTAATTTGCTCATGTGTCATCCCTGAGAGACCGCATGCGATTTTGTTTCCCCAACATGTTCGGATGCTACGATTCACGGTAGGATCGCTACCGAAGTCTGAGGGTGCGCGGCGCAGCCCGCAAAGGTGACTTGCTCCATAGTGGCTAGGGTTTGCGAGTTCCGAGTCGACTCTCAAGGCATCAAATTAAATCCAGGGTAAGCTCTTCGGTCGGGCGGCTCGTTGCGCTGCGCCCGCCGATCACCTCTGTCGGCTAGAACCAGAATTTCAGTAAAGCGGGAGAAGCGTGCCGGTCGGTGGATTACTTCAGGGACGGGAATCGGTGGGGACGCTTTGGCCCTTCTGCCGAGGTGTGAAATTTTTGATACCATGGTTCCAAGGTTCTCGCAAGCCTGTGGGGCGCATGGTGCCCGGCAGGGAGGTGGTAACAAAGCGCATTGATGTCGTGCTATGCGGACCGAGAGTGAGAGTCCTGCCTATTTTGATTTAGCTCGCGGAGGAAACGATGGTTATGAGGAAATTCGTCTCGATCCTGAGTGTGTGCCTAATATCTGCGCATTGTGTATCCTGTGTCGGATCGATGCCAAGAGCATCCGACGCTATGGACGAGAGTGCAAAACGTTTGGATGTGCCTGCGGGCAAAGCGCTTGTCTACATCATTAGACCATCACAACGGGGCTACGGGTCATGCATGGAAGTTTACTTGGACGGGAGCCTAGTAGGTATGACGTACGGCAAGCAATACCTGTATATGCTGATTGATCCTGGTAAGCATGTAATTACGAGCAAAGGCGAGGATGAAGTCGACTGCATAATCACTTTGCAGGCAGGACAGATATGCTTTTTGGAGCAACAGGTAAAGACAGGTTTTCTGGCCCCTCGAACCGGGTTGAAGCTTCTGACCAATGAAGAGGGTTATGAAAAGCTAAGGAAGTGCAAGTTAGCGCTAGCGTTTTCGCCCTGTGGTGAGGCACTGCGGCCATGAAACCATGTCCTCTTGCGGCATAGCTCTAGAAAGCAGAAGGCGAAGAACGGGGCGCAAAGGTGCCATAGGAACAGATTCTTTATGAAGAGTGATCAAGGTCCATGCCTAATGGCGCATCCATGACGCGGGCGTCGGAACATCGTGGCGAAGATCGAGAGTTTTGCGAGGCCTCGCATGAGCGGGTACGGCGACTGGTGGGGAGTGCTCAGCGGGGATCTCGACGACGAGTTCGAGGCCTATGTTGGCCTGGAACCTTAGGGGCGCGGCCAGGGTAGGTCACCTCGAGCTGCGCACCGCCTTTCGCATAGGAGCTTAGCGGCCGGCTATGAGGCGGTGGCCGAGCCGTGTGACCATCGCGCAGGTGGGGAGATTTCATGGCGAAGTCAGTGGTGCTATGGCGACCACGCGAGGAACGGTCCAGGGGACCAGGCACTTAGATCGTGCGGCGGAAAAAGACCGGCGCCCACGAACCGAGACTCGTTGTCAGCCCGCTGTCCGATCGACAACGCAGTGTCTGCACTGTTTGTCTATGCAATCGTCAGCTGATGGAGGAATTGGCAGCGTACCTGAGTCGGCTTCTATGGTGTCGCACCTCAACGTGTTTGGGAGTCTATAGGGTTAAGATCGCCGCGCAAATATATGACGTGAGATGCTTTTCTTCGCAGGCGGTGTTCAGCCCTCAGGGCCATAAGGAGTTTTTCTTTCGCCTTTACGTCGGGTGGGAGGCAGTGGCACAAGCGTCCGCAGAGTTTGGTGATGCACTTTGTGCGTGGAGCTCATTTTGGGGCGGTTGCCTTTTCCCACCATTGGGTGCAACCTAATCCTGGCCAGTGCGGCCCACACGCGATTGCCTCCATTACGCTGCCAGCTCTATTGCTAGGCAAGAAGGGGGGCTTTCTCGTTCGGCCCGAGGAATTTGCGCGAGTCCGTCGGCGACAGCGGGCAGAGTGTTTCTCGCCGCGCAGAATGCGGAGGCGCTGCGGTTTACTAGACGCTGAGAGGATGGTACGCAAGTGGCCTTCTTTGAAGTTGAGCAGTTTTTCGGTAAGCGACCGGGGGAGTTTTGATGTGTTGGAATTCTCCTTCTTGCAAGAGCTTTTGGTCCTTTTGGCCAAGGCCTTCGGGCGCACACTCGAGCAACTTGGTCGGCGTATCAAGGGCATACCTTCTCCGTGGAAGAAGGTCCTCGTTGTGCTCGGTTCGCTCTGGCCAGGACGCTGGATAACAACCGGGAGCGTGAGCACATTGGGAACATGGGTGTCGCGGACCATTTGCTCGGCATTCCCCCGAGATGCTGTCTCTTGCGAAGACGGGAGGACGAGGATTATGTTTCACTCGGTACTGTGATGGGCGGGGTCCGTTTCTCGATACGCCGTGCCGTAACTTGAAGGTAGAAGGAGACCATGAAGATACACCGAGAGTGCCTCTCGTTTGAGCTGAGGAAGGCACGCACCGGAGGTGTCCCCGTTCCTCGCTCGTTGTGGCGCGGGGGCTCAATCGGAGAGCAACCACCAAAGGGAAGCCCTCGAGCCCGTGAAGAGGCGAGTGTGCCGATGTGGCGTCACAGCTCACAGGTTTGCGACCAAGATGCAGCCTCATCAGGGTACGCGGTGATCCTGCCAAGCGAAAGCGGTCTTCTCGGGCTTACAAATGGCAACCTGTGGACCTTGGTCACCCGTCGGTTGAGCTGCATCTTGATAGTCTTCGTGCTTTCCGGAGGCATGGAGAACGCGACGGACCGGGCGCCGCCGGATCAGAATGACTGGACGGACTGGCTTGCGTTCCGAGGCAAAAAGATCAGTGGCTAGCGATACGGCTAAGGTCTGATAAAGACACCCTCAAGAGCCAAGGCGATTTAGCTGGGTTCTGTCGGACTTTTGCGACGCTGGGACCGACCGGAGGGGAAGGTTCCTGGGTTTCAGGCCAAGGCATAGGCAAGAATGCTTGGCGCATGTCGGAAGTACCGTAGACAAGGAAGGTGACCATGAAGAACAAGGTTTTTAGCGCGATGACCTTTTATGCCCTTTTCCTTGCGGGCAGCGTTTCATTGGGTCAGGATTTCCCAACGGACAAGGGAAGCATGATTCTATTCGGAAATATCTTGCTGAGTAGTATGGGCGGGAAGGTTTATGAATCCGATGGTGATCGCCTTACTATGATTACGGCCACCCCGGGTCTAATCGGCTTCATAAGCCCTGGAATAGGAATCGGCGGGGAGCTGCTATTCAACAGAGCCGCACAGGGAAAGGAAAGTTCGACAGCCTTCGGGATAGGCCCAAAGGTACTGCTTGTTATTGGTGGTAATGAGATACCAAGCAGCATTAAGGGCTCCACTTACCCCTATTTGGGCGCGGCGTTTCTCCTTCTGGGTGCTAAGTACAAGTATACAATAACGGAATGGGATTGGAGCGGTAAAGTGACCGAAACAATGGAGGAATCGAGTGCCTCCGGTAGTATCCTTTCGGCCTCCGCTGGTGTTCTACACATGCTCTCTGATGCGGTGGGTCTTAGTCTTGAATGTACTTATCAGCTTGAGAATGAGAGATCGGGGGGAGAATCAACGAGTGCTAACAAGATTAATCTGCTGATCGGAATTACTGCGTTCATATACTAGTTAGCTCCGATGATACGAGTGCCACGTCAGTTTACATTCTTGTATCCGAGCTTTCTGTGCAAAATCGTAAGACGAACCTGTGATGGAGGCGTCTTGCGCGGACTTGCCACGGGAACGTGACGAACGTTACCCTTGGCTGAGGAGGGGGCTGGGTGGGCGCCTGGTACCAAGCGTGAGAGCGACACCATAGCAGATACGGCCCGATTCTATCGTCGGCACCGAGCTGGGAGGGCGGAGTATCTCCGGCGGTCTCAAGGGGGAAACGGGCCGTGCCTACGCTCAGGGGCTCGCTTCCGGGGTGGACGCCGCTTCGCCAGATTCTCTAGACGTCCGCGACAATCGGATTGCGATGGACGCACAATGGTCGTGCTGTATCGATGCTGGGTGGTGACCTCTCTGACCGGACGAAAGTCCCTGGGGCGGCTTCCCTGAGGAGTGTCCTACCGCAAGGGAGGCGAAGGGCCACGCCCATCGCACGAGCCCCTGGGACTGCTTCACCACATGGGCAACGCGAACCAGGGCGCCCTTCCTTACGTACCCCAGCAGTTATCGTTCGTGAACTTCTGCCACGGGATCTCTGCCGTGCGCCGCTGACGGTCCAGCAGAGGCACTGTGTACATCTCTAATGAGCCTGCGCGAGGCAGGAGAATGCTGAATGCAAAGTGGCGGACGCCAAGGCGCCTGCGCGGTCTGTGCCGGAGGAGGCGAGACGAGCGTTCTTACGCCGGCTCTCCAAATTCGGAACTTTTGACATTTCTTTCCGTGGTGCGTATATTAACTCAAGAAAGAGACGCACCCGTCGCGGCATGGTAACAAGGTTAAACGAGTTGTTTCACGCGAGGTCGCAGCTGCTTACTGGGGGCGGATATGAGCTTCTCTGTCTTGCGCCGTAGGTACCCCCACGTCGACGAATCCATCTATCAAACAAAACTGCCATACGCCTTAGGAAGGTAGGGATGCCGAAGAAACATGGTCCTATGCTCATCGGGTGAATCCGTGAACGTTTGTACTCGGGGACACCTACTCAGGTGGCCCCCGAGGACAGCCTGAGGAGTAAGGTACGAACCGGCCCTGCAAGAGGCCCTGGTGCTCATTAGTGCGGAGGGATTCGTGTAGATCCAGGGCACCGCGTGTATAGGCTGAAACTGACGTAAAGCGAAAGGACCTCGGGGCCCCAAAGAAGACTCTTTGTGGGATCCTAGGTCAAGTACCGCGATTTTGTTTTAACACGCGCAATCTCCCTGTAAAGTGTGCTCCGACGTAGTTTAGTGAAGAGGCCATGAAATCCTCACCTTCATGTGGTAGAGGGCTCAAGAGTCAGCGGGGTCCGCCGATCCACTGGAGCACGCCGCGCTTCCTAGGCTCAACCAATGGCTTCTTGTAATTCCAACGAGTCGGGGCCTCAGGAAAAATCAAAGACGATTCCGAGGAGGCAGGTTCCATGAGAGTCATACCCGTTTTTCTCGCCGTGGCGATAATGGGGACAGGAGCCACGATGTGCCCATCGAACGCGCAAGAACGTCAGCGCGTGATCCAACAACAAAAGAACGTCATTGCAATTAATCCAGTGGGGATAGCTTTTGGCATCGAAAATGTCGAATTCGAGAGAGCGCTAACTGAGCGAACCGGGATGGCCCTGTATTGGGCTAGAACTGGATTCACCCCGGGTAAGATCGGGGGACGTGAATTTGCGGGTTCTGAGGAGCGAGTCACGTACCGGCGCTATTTCTCGAGGCGCGCCCCAAGAGGGTCCTGGGTAGGAGTGAGCTTGGCGTATTCCTCGGGCGATGTGTGGTCAGAATCGGCAGACGTTTATAACTTGAGTATGCTCGCGTTGAGCCTCGAGGTGGGCTACAGGGCAACGGGGGGCGGCTTTAATATCGCTCCCATTGCAATGCTCCGCTTCACTCTCACGGACAATCTCCTTGGACAGAAATTCACATGTGGAGGAACGGTAAAGTACCCTCTTGCCGGGCCTGGTCTTGGCATCCTGGTGGGTTGGGGGTGGTAAACGAGCAAAAGTGGCACCAGGGAATAAGCTACTCTAGCCCAGCCGAACTATTATTTCTTTGTCCTGGCGACGCGAAAGCATTCACCACCCCGTTCAGCCATAACCGAAGGTGAGGGAGGTGGAAGTAATTTCCCAGGGAGCTCAGCTTCTCGCCGACACAAAAGGACTCTGCCGAGGGCGGGTTTAGCAATCGGCGGAGTGGCCGGCGTATCCGTGGGTGGATATAGAGACTAGTCTCACGTTCTTTAGAGGGCGAGGGGTGGGCGGTCAGTTTATCCGGCCCTTTCAGGCCGCTGCAGGCCATTCTAGCCACCCCTCGATCGAAAAGGTTTTCGGTTTGCTTGCTTGACTACAATCGCTCTTGTAGGTGGAGCCATGAGGTCCGTCGTGCCGTGGTGGAAGACCGATGGAGCGCTAAGGTATACGGTAGAGGCTTCGCGGGAGAGCTTTTCGCTCACGGGGGACCGCCTCAGAGGCCCACCGCGACCCTGATTTTGGGGGTGGATGGCTGCGC
>JAPDPR010000048.1 GCA_034506335.1 candidate division KSB1 bacterium | reverse complement strand
TCCGCCATTTGGCTTGCCGCACCTGGGGGGCCTTCCAGCTCGTGGTAGTAGACGCGCTCCCGGTATCCCGGAAGGGGCGACTCAAACTGGTCAAAGCCTGCGACTGGCACACCTTCGTCGCGCGCACGAACCGTGCCTTGGGGGAAGTGGATCGTCGTCTGCTCGCTCAGGAGCGGAAAGCCAAAGTTGAAGTGGTAAAGGATCATGTGCGGCACCGGAGCAAAGCCTACGTTCTCCACTCGGTCGTCGATGCATATGCAGTTCCTGCCTGCCTGGCTGCGAATCTGGCGTCGGAGTCGGAGGTTTTCCCCAAAAATACGCGCCTCTTCCACCATCCCGCTGACCGTCATGTGGTATTCGTCCCCGTCCCAGTCGGCAGAGAGGCCCACCTGCCGCGCAGCGGTGTGGTGCACACGACCGTGAAGGCCCAACTCTTCGCCTTGGTCGACGCACGGGGCCCCCACTTGCGTCAAGCCGCAGGTTATGAGCAGGCCCCCGGGCGCCGTGCGCAGCCATTCTGTGCCACGCGGCTCAAACAAGGCGGGGTGCATTTCACCGACCACTGAATGCCAGCTGAATGGCACACCGCAGAACTCCGCCAGTCCTATGTCCAACGCCCGCGACGGGTTCACAAAGTACGACAGTCCACCGCCTGTCCGCACCCAGATCAGTTCCACTCCGGCTTCGGGTCCCTCGGCCAGGCGTACCTTCCGCAGCCCCACATGGTTCTCCACTCGGCCCAAGCGGGCCTCAAGTTCTCGCTTGGTCAAGTTTTGCCCATACAGCTCCATCGCCTCACCCACGGACTAGCACGCGCTTCAGGATTTTTCTTGCAGTGCAAAGAGCACTTGCTTCCAGTGCCCGCCACAGCTCTGACACAGTGAAAGTGCGGGCCTTAGCCGATCCTGCCATGCCCAGAAAAACGGGTGGGAGTCCGTCCCCTCCGATGCCCGGTGGACTCCCACCACGCTTGTATGGACCAGCAAGATGCACGAGTGGTACAGGCCGTAGCTCTACCCGTGTGCACCCCTTGCACCTCAGAGTGCCACCGCCACTGCTCCTGCTACTACCATGAGCGCGACCACGGCCACGAGGCAGTAGGCAGGCCGAGCCGCAAGCAGATGAGTCCAGCCCTCCTGGATACGCACTCCCGCATGCCTCCCAAGCCAGAAAGCCCCGACGCTCAGCAGGGCTGCTATGCCACCCTGGAGCCCAACGTAGTTCACCACGCGTGGCCAGCCGCCTTGAGCCCACCAGTGGTAGCGCAGGACATAGGTCATTGTCAGCGCGAAAAAAAGGAAAAAAACCCACGTGGCCCAGCCCAAGACAATCGGATACCAGCGCTCTTTAAGCCTCAGTCCGGAAGCCAGCGCCAACGCGCCTGTGGCAATCAGACCGATGCTTAGCACGGCAAAAATCTGGCAGGCGAAGAACGGCACGTTGAGAAATTTGAAGAAAGCGGCACACATGCCGGCAAGAAGCGGCGCTACAACCCTTCTGGTCAGAGCATGCTGCACGCCAAGGAAAAACACGGCAAGGGTTGGCAAGACCACTGCCCGCGCCGGGGTCCCACCCCAAGAAAGAGTAGCCTCCATCACTACTTCTGCCATCCCCCAGATAGTTCCAACCGTCACCACCGCCATCAACCAGTCGCGTCTAGGCCTCATGCCGGCTCCTCCGTCCCTTCAGCCGCGTTTATCGTTAGCCTTCACATCAAGTCCAACATGTCCTCGATGCCCAAGAGTCGCAGGGTCTCACGTTTTGGCACCCCCTTTTCGTCCCAGCCCATCAGCTTGTAGTAGTCAGCACGTAGCCTGTCCAGCTCAACCACCTGGCCCTTTGCAGGTCCGGAGGGGAGCGGCTCGGCCACGCAGCGCTTGGGCAGCGTGTCGTCCGCAAAGGTAAAACCTTCGCGAAGATTGAAAAGCCGGGCCAGGTTGACGATTCGTTCCCCCACGTGATCGAGCTCGCGCGGACTCTTGTACTCGAGGCCGGTGCACGGGTTCACCATCTGCCAGATCTCTTTCAGGGTAATGCCGAACTTGACGAAATAGCAGAGAATTAAGCAGTTGACCACTGCGCTGTCGGTCTGATTGGTCTTGAACAGCGCTGCCTTCCCTTCGGGTGTGAGAGGGTCGGCACCGCCGAGGATCTCCACCAACGGGGAGCCGCGCAGATGGCAGGCCCCTCGCTCGGAAATTGCGTAACTGAGGCCGATGCCTTTCGCTGCACGGGGGAGATAACCCGGCATCTCCAAGCCCTTCACGTGCATGGCAAAGTCTTCACTGCCGGGGAAGTGCTTGCTAATCTCGCGCACACCCTTTTCCAGCAATTGCCCCACCCCTTCGCCTTTGGCTATCTTTTCAGTCAGCTGCACCAAGGCCTCGCCGCTCCCCCAGGTCGCCTCGATACCATCAAGATCATCCTTGCCTACCATCCCCCTCTCGTACAGCTCCATCACAAAGCCGATGATGTTGCCCACAGTGATGGCGTCGATGCCATACATGTCGCACAGATAGTTTGCGTAGATGATGGCTTCGTGGTCAGAGACTCCGCAGTTGCTTCCCAAGGCAAAGATCGTCTCATAGTCCGGTCCGTCGATAGCGGTATCGAACTTTGGCGAGTAGGCGATCTTGGAACAGCCAATGGGACATCCTTCGCAAGCGATATCCTTTTTCCAATAGTGCTTCCGCCAGACCTCACCGGCCAGCGCGTCGGCTTGCTCGAACTGTCCCAGCTGGAAGTTGCGGGTTGGAAGGGCACCTGCGGCATTGACCAAGAGCACGATGTTAGCAGTACCAAAGTCAACCATCCGCTTGACCTGGCTGCTCATACGCAACATGCGGTGGGCAATCCAGACCGCCTCTTCGTATTCAGTGCGATTGGCCACACGCACGCTGCCGGTACCTCGCACGGCTATTCCCTTGAGCTTTTTTGACCCCATGACCGCGCCGGTGCCGGCTCTGCCTGCCGTACGGAGGCCGCAAAAAATGCCAGAGAGCGTGGCCATTCGTTCTGCAGCTGGCCCGATCACCGCCGTTTGCATGTCCTGGCCATAGCGCTCTTGTAAGGCCTTGGTGGCCTGCGCCGTGTTCATCCCCCACAGGTCACCGCCGTCCGCTATCTGCACCTTCTGGTCATCGATGATCAACACTCGCGGCTCTGAAGCAGCCCCTTTGATGACCACCGCGTCGTAGCCGGCGTACTTGAGCGTTTGGCCGAAGAAGCCCCCGCAGTAGGAGTCCATGTACGTTCCCGTCTTCGGGCTCTTGGCCATTACGCACAAGCGGCTGGACGTGGGCGCAATAGTGCCGCTCAATGGGCCGGTGGCAAAGATGAGGAGATTGTCTGGTCCAAGTGGGTCGACTTTCGGCGCCATGCCTGTGTAGAGGAGGTAAGAACCGAGACCTTTGCCCCCCAAGTAAAGTTTGGCGATACGCTCGTCCAGTTCCTCAGTTTGGCACGCGCCTGTAGTCAGGTCGACGGTAAGAATCCTGTTGGCGAACCCTCTATTCTGCATGGACATGGCGCACTCTCCGCTTCCACTCGGTCAGCACAATGGCCCCGCGCTTGCACCACTTGACGCACTCCGGGTCCCCGTCACACAAATCGCATACCACCGGATAGCCGTCCTCGACGAAGATGAGGTGAAAGGGGCAGGCATCTACACACGCGCCGCACTGGCTGCAAAGGCTCCTTTGTAATACCAAGCGCGCCTCAGGGGCTATGGTGAGTGCTCCTGTGGCACAGGCATCTGCGCACTGACCGCAGAGGGTGCAGACCACTGGGCGGTGGGGCTTAAGCTCCTCTCCCAAGGACGGGGTTTCGACGCGGAGGCGGGCGCGTGTCTGCCCGTAACCTGGGGTATGAGCTCGCACGCAAGCGACCTCGCAGAGCTGACAGCCGATGCACTGCGCCGGCACCGGCTTCAAGCGTTGGCCGACGGCGCGATGCTCGCCCAGGATCTCGGCAATTGTCTTGCCGCCGTGCACGAGCGCACAGATATCTGCGACCATTTTCTGCGGATCCTTGGCCTTGGTCACGTTGCGCCCGAACACTGTGCCGCTGGCGCCGGCACGCAGCGCCTCATCCACCAGCTCCAGCGCATCGCGCGGCACATCCGACTTGGCGCCACCCAGAACCAGCACCGGCACACCGGCTTGGTCCACCAGCTCCTTGAAGGTCTTCACGTCACCGGTGTAGGGAATTTTCAGCGCGTCTGCACCGATCTCTGCCGCAATGCGGCCAGAGGCGATGAGAATTTCGGCGATGTTCACACCCGTGACCATGCCACCCACTGCCATGGGTTCGATGATCAGAGGCAAGCCTACCTTGCGACACTCCTTGGCAAAGTCCGCGGCTTGCTCGATGTTCAGCGCCTCGAACTCATCGCCATAGCCGATGAAATAGTAGATGGTGATTGCCGAGGCGCCCATGTGCAATGCGTCGCGGGCTCGCGAGGTGGCCATCTTCTTAAAGTTCACCACCGGCAGTACGTTGCTCACATTGGAGGCGCCAAGGCGGGGCATATTCATCCAGTCGGCGCGGATGAGCATGGCCGGGGAATCTTTGCCGCGCAGCAGGTGCCCGTGCCGCACGGCAGTGCCAAAGCTTATGAGAATACCATCAGCACCGCCGCGCACCACCAGCTCCAGGATGCGCCGCAGTTCCATCACGTTGGGGGTGACATCCGACATCCAGCCGTGGTCGGCGGCCACGCACACCGCACGTCCGTCCTTGGGATTGAACAGGCGGTTGAGGCGGGCGGTCTTACCTGGCGCGCGCGTCATCACTCGAACTCCTCTGGTGCACCTGGCGAGCCAACACTTCGAGCCGCTCGGCGTACCTCTCCCTGGCAAAGACCTTCTCGCCGAGAACAAAACCTCGCAATCCGGCGGCCAGGAACGCATCAATATGCGCAGCCTCGGGGAATTCCTCCATCCGGACCAGCACCGGAACCGCAATCCAGCCGCCGATGGTAGCGCATGTGCCTTGACTGCACGGAGGAATGATCAGCACGTCGGCGCCCAGTTCTTGCATGAAGGACAATCCCAGCTTGACCGACTCCTCAAAATTGCTCGGCCCAACCTTGTACCCGATGGGCCGGATGTCCACAACCAGAGGAAGCGCCAGCCGGGTGCACTCCCGCGCCAAGTGGGACAAGGCCTCGATGTTGCGCGCCTCCGCCTCATCGTCAAATCCCAGAAAAAGGCTGGCCACCGCAGCCGAAGCGCCCAGCGCCAGGGCATCCTCCGCGTCCGAGATGAAAAGGTGGCGGAACTCAGTGGCAGGCAGACAAAAGTCCTGGCCTCGAAAAGCGTTAGTCCAGTCTACACGCACCAGAGGGCTCGCCCTATGCCTGCCCCCAAGGAACTCGGCGTGGTGCTCCGCCTGCCCAGGATTGACAATGAGGCCGTCGACAATGTCTGTCACCTCCGCGAGCGCCTCGGCGGTGTGCTCGAGGCCGGGAACTGCCCCAATGCTCCCGGGCAGGGTCGTGTCGAGCAGAAGCGCGCGCCCGTCCGCGGCATGGACGAAATCACTGATCCGGATGGTCTTGCCAATGTCGATTTCCACAGGCTCCTCCGTGCGAACAACGGAGTACCCGGAAAGACGTCCCGGGCTCCCACATGAGAAAGATCTCTTCACTGACTCTGGCCAGCAGCATCCTGCTCCTTCTTACACAGGGTAGAGATCTTGAACGGGACGTACAGTGGGCAAAAGCCGGCAAAACTGGTCAGAACAAACACCACTGCCACGACGCCGAGGATAATGGCCAAAGTCCCTGAGATGATATTGAGTATGTAGAGCAATGCGACCACCAGAGCAGCGACGATGCGTACCGCCCGATCCACCGAGCCCATGTTCTTCTTCATGGTAGCCTCCGCATCTTGGTTCAAAGCCAAAGCCCCGATGCGACACGACCCGACCGCATCGGTGGTGCACATCGAGGAGTGTCAAGGGCCGATGCCTTGGTCGCTGGGAAGATCGGACGAGGAGCTCATGCGCACAAGCTGCGCCTGCGCCGAGGCATAGCCCGGTGTTGGAAAGAATTTACGAAATGCCAGACGGCCGGTCAAGCACTTTTCGCGCCTCGCGAGCACAAGGACCAACACGGCGCGTGTGCCGCGTTCTGGCCCCGTGGGGGTAGGTCCCGCGCTCCAACGACCTTTCACCCCCTGCGGAAAGTGGCGCCCGCGGCGCTCAGAGGATCAATTTGAGCAGCTCGAACGTCCCAGCCCCCACCAAGGCCGCCCCCGGGATGGTGAGGATCCAGGTGACCACGATGTGGAAAGCCACGCCCCAGCGTACCGCTGACAGGCGATGTGTTGCGCCAACCCCCATAATGGCCGTGGAGATGACGTGCGTGGTGCTGATGGGTGCTCCCAGGAGGCTCGCCACCAGGATGACGACCCCTGCAGAGAACTCGGCGGTAAAGCCGTGCACCGGCCGGAGTTTCACCATCCTCATCCCCATGGTCCTTATGACCCGCCAGCCCCCAACCGAGGTACCAAAGCCCATGAACAGAGCCGACCCGACAATGACCCAAGCAGGCACATGAAAATCCTTAATGAATCCGCCTACCAATAGGGCGGCAGTGATAATCCCCATGGCATTCTGCGTATCGTTGGTGCCGTGAGTTAGCGCCATAAATGACGCTGAAGCAATTTGGCCAAACCTGAAAAACTTGTTGACCTTCGTGGGCGCAAAGTCCTTAACTGCCCAGTAGACAATCACGAGAAGAATGAACCCTCCGACGAACCCAAGGGTGGGAGAAAGAACCATGGCCACTACGACCTTCTTCATCCCAGCCACTTTCACGACGCCGAACCCGTGGGCTGCAATGGCCGCACCCACCAGTCCCCCTACCAATGAGTGGGTAATACTTATGGGGATGCCCGTGAATGTACAAGCAGCAGCCCAGACGCAAGCCCCCACCAGGGAAGAGATGACTACTACCTGGTCCATCACCGCAGGATCGACTATACCTTTGCCGACCGTTTTGGCTACCGCCGTGCTCACGAACGCGCCCACCACGTTCATCGTGCGCGCCAACGCAATTGCCTGGGAGGGAGATAAGGCCCGGGTGGAGACGGTGGTGGCAATGGCGTTGGCAGCGTCGTTCATGCCGTTGAAAAAATCGTACGTCCAAGCCAGGGCCACCACAATGACTACGAAGGTGATGCCATCGAAAGGGTTCATCCATCCGCTCACAGGTTTTTCACCGAGATCGCCTCCAAGACATTGGCCACGTCCTCACATCGGTCAGTGGCAAGTTCCAGGTCATGATACAGGTCTTTAAGCTTAATGAGCTCCATGGGTTCACAGCAGTTGCGGAAAAGCTTGGCCAATCCGTGACGAAAAACCCTGTCCCCCTCGTTTTCCAGCCGGTTAATCTCCACGCAATGTACGCACATCTGCGCTGGGTGTCGTAGCAACGCCACACCCCGCACGATTTCGGCGGATGCCTCGGCGATGATCTGCGCCAGACGCACCGCATCCTCACCAGGCTTGGTCAGCTCGAAGAGATAGATGCGGTCTGCCGCCGAGTCGATGAGGTCGATCACGTCGTCCAACGCACGACAAAGCGCGTAAATGTCCTCTCGGTCAAAAGGCGTCACGAAGGTCCGGTTCAACTTGTTGATGATCTCGTGCGTGAGCTTATCGCCCTTATGCTCCAGCTCCTTGATGAGCCGGCCATAGCGTTCCGCATCCTCGCCCGATTCGATCATCTGCACCAGCAACGTTGCCGCCTCTTGGATGTTCGCCGCCGCCTGGGTGAACATCTCGAAAAACTGCTCATTCCGAGGCATGATGTTCATAGACTACCTTCCCAAGCCAAAGTGATGCCCACTAATAGCGAGCGCAAGGAACCCTCCTCCAAAACCAAAAAGGACGGCCAAATATACAAAACACCCCCCGGCTTGTCAAGGCATAAATATCTGCGCCGGTGGGAAAGGAGACAGACAAGCCCACATCGGACCATCGGGGCCGCGACAAGCGCTGCGGGCAGGCAGAACACCTCCCGCCTGCTTACGGTGCGCCGCAGCAGGATACCAATCGCCACCTGGGGCGATCAGACACCCCACCTGCACAGACGCCGCCTGCTCCTGTACACGCGGGCGGCGTCAATGCTGGGCTCCACACTATCATTTTTCGCTATGGAGAAAACGGGCCGCTCACGCCCGGGTGTAGGCCTCCCACCTTTCGCGCAACGTGCGGTCACGCACAGTCTCGAGGAGGTAGTCCGTGAACTCGCGCCCAGTTGCACCGGTGTCCCTGCCGGTTATCACGAGTCGCTTTTCGAACTGCCCGCAGATGTCCAGGGCCATTTCCAGGCGCTCGGCCTTGTCGGGGAAGCCGATGTGGCGCAGCAGCATGGCACCGGCGCGAATCATGCTGCACGGGTCGGCGTACTTGCCCCGCCCTTCTTTGATCATGCGCGGGGCAGACCCGTGGATGGCCTCGAACATCGCGTACCGCTTGCCGATGTTGGCACTCCCCGCAGTGCCCACACCACCCTGAAACTCGGCCGCCTCGTCGGTCAGGATGTCCCCGTACAGGTTCTGCAGCACAATGACCCGGAACTGCGTCCGCCGCTTCGGATCCACCAACTTGGCAGTCATGATGTCGATGTACCACCCTTCCCAGGTAATGTCAGGGTAATCCTTGGCGACTTCCGCCGCCACCTCTAGGAACAAGCCGTCAGTAGTCTTGATAACATTCGCCTTTGTGACCACCGTGACGCTATTGATCTTGTTCTTGTGCGCATAGTCAAAGGCCATGCGAATGATCCGCTCGGCACCCTGACGTGTCGTCACGGTAAAGTCGAAGGCCAGGTCCTCGGTGACCTGAATTCCTTTGCTGCCCAGGATATAAGCCCCTTCCGTGTTCTCACGGAAGAAGATCCAGTCGATCCCTTCCTTTGGTACTTTGACCGGGCGCACGTTGGCGAACAGGTCCAGGGCGCGGCGCATCGCCACATTGGCGCTCTCGATGTTGGGGTACGGCCCGCCCTTTTCCGGTGTGGTGGTAGGCCCCTTGAGAATGACGTGGCACTTCTTGATCTCTTCCAACACGTCATCCGGGATGGCCTTCATGTGCTTGACGCGGTTTTCGATGGTCAGCCCTTCAATGGTACGAAAGACCACTCTGCCTGCCTTGATTTCGTCGGCCAGCATCTCCTCCAGAACTCGCTGCGCCTCCGCAGAGATAATGGGGCCGATGCCGTCGCCGCCACACACACCGATGATGATGGGCTTCAGCTTGGCATAGTCTATCCAGTCTTCGGCCTGCTTCATCCGCTCCACGCGCGCTAACTGTTCCTGCACAAGCGCAGCAAAATGGGCCTTTGCCCTTTCAAGTGCTTCCTGGTTCATCAGTGCTCCTCCACATGCAACAACTTGTTGCCCTCTTTCCGGGACAGCACGCCACACCTATTGCTGTGCCCTGGTATAGTTCAGCAAACCACCCGCCACGATGATCGCCCGCTGCCGTTCACTCAGATCGTATACCAACTCAATCTCTTCCCCCGTAGCCACCTTGCGCACCAGCACCGGCTCGCCTTTGAGCAAACGGAGCTTCAGATCCGGCATCTCCAGCCGATCGCCCTGGGAAAATCGCTCATAGTCCGCCTCTTCCTTAAAGCGCAGCGGCAGGATGCCAAAGTTAATAAGGTTAGCGGTGTGGATGCGCTCCAGGCTCTTGGCGATCACTGCACGCACACCCAGGTACATGGGACATAGGGCCGCGTGTTCGCGGGAAGAACCTTGACCGTAACTCCACCCTCCGACGACCACGTTGTGCACACCGGCCTGCTTGTTTCTCATGCAACGCTCCGGGAACGTTGGGTCCACCGGCTCGAAGACAAAGGTGGCATACTTGGGCACGTTGGAGCGATATTTGAGCCGTGACCCTGCAGGCATAATGTGGTCGGTAGTGATCTTGTCTCCAACTTTTAGCACCACCTCGGCCTGCAGCGCGTCAGGCAAAGGCGTGTTGGCCGGTGGGTCACCGATGTTTGGTCCGCGGACGATAGTCACTTTTTCCGGTTCTTTGGCCGGTGGGAGGATCAAGCTGTCATCGATGGTAAAGCGCTCGGGCATTGGTATCGCAGGGTAGGGCAGGCCCAGCTCGCGGGGATCGGTGATGACCCCGGTGAGGGCGCAGGCCGCCGCAGTCTCGGGGCTCACCAGGTACACCTGCGCCGATTTGGTACCAGAGCGCCCTTCGAAGTTGCGATTGTTGGTGCGGATGGACACACCGTTGGTGGGAGGTGCCTGGCCGTTGCCGATGCAAAAGCCGCAGGTTGCCTCCATGATGCGTGCCCCTGCCGCCACCAGGTCGCTCAGCGCACCGCAATCGGCGATCATCCGCAGCACCTGCTTTGAGCCGGGCGCCACCACGAAACTGACCTCAGGATGCACCGTTCGCCCTTTGAGCACCGCAGCGACCGTGAGCAGATCTTTGACCGAGGAGTTCGTGCAGCTGCCCACACACACCTGGTCCACCTTGAGGCCGGCCACTTCCTTCACCCGACAGACATTGTCCGGGCTATGCGGCCTGGCGACCATGGGCTCAATGCTGGCAAGGTCGAGCTCGATGACGCGATCGTACTCCGCGTCGCTGTCCGGAGCCAAAGGCACCCACACTTCCTCGCGCCCCTGCGCTCTGAGAAACTGTCTGGTGACCTCGTCGCTAGGAAAAAGTGAGGTAGTGACCCCCAACTCAGCACCCATGTTCGTGATCGTTGCACGCTCGGGTACGGAGAGCGTGGCGATGCCCGGTCCCCCGTACTCAATCATCCACCCCACGTTGCCTTTGGTGGTGAGCATTTCCAGCACTTTGAGGATGACGTCCTTGGCAGCCACCCAGGGCTTTAGCCGGCCGGTGAGCACGATCTTGAGCACCTTCGGGTAGGTGAGATAGAAGGCACCTCCACCCATCGCCACTGCCACATCCAGCCCGCCTGCGCCGATGGCCATCATGCCCAGGCCACCGCCTGTGGGGGTGTGGCTGTCCGAGCCCAGCAGAGTCTTGCCGGGTATCCCGAACCGCTCCAAGTGCACCTGGTGACAGATGCCGTTCCCCGCCTTGGAGAGGTAGATACCGTATTTGGCCGCTACCGACTGCAGGTAGCGATGGTCATCGGCGTTCTCGAACCCGTCCTGAAGGGTGTTGTGATCGATATAGCTCACCGAAAGCTCGGTCCTGACGCGCGGAATGCCCATGGCCTCAAACTGGAGATAGGCCATGGTACCGGTCGCATCTTGCGTGAGGGTCTGGTCAATGCGGATGGCCACCACCTCGCCTGCTTTCATCTGGCCCTCCACCAGATGGGCAGCAATGATCTTTTGCACAAGATTTTGTCCCATTGCCCTCCTTTCGCCTGTGTCCAAGGCAGCAAAAGGGGCTGCCACCTTAGCGGCAGCCCCTTGACCTGAGATCAGGCCGCACCCACTTGCTTCTTGACCCAATCGGTGCCCACGGACTTGGGCCGCTCGATGGGCGCGCCCATGGCACGGTCCACAATGAGCTGAGCGCACATGCCCAAAGCCCGCGACACACCAAACAGCACCGTGTAATAGTCAAACTCTTTGAGCCCAAAGTAGTAGAGTAGCGCTCCCGAACCAGCATCCACGTTCGGCCACGGGTTCTTGGCCTTGCCATGCTCCATCAGCACCTGCGGCACCACCGCGAACAGCCGGTCCACGATCTGGAACACCTCATCAGTGGGGCAGACGCGCTTGCCAAAAGCATGGAACGCTGTGAAGCGCGGGTCGGTGGCGCGGAGCACTGCATGCCCGTATCCCGGGATTACCTTGCCAGAATTAAGCGTATCCCAGGCGAACTTTTTCAGCTCCTCATCCTTGGGTACGCCCTTGTACTTCTCGCGGATCTCCAGCACGAACTTGAGGCATTCCTGGTTAGCCAATCCATGCAAGGGACCTGCCAAGCCGTTCAACCCGGCCGAAACGGCGTAATAGGCATCCGATAGCGCCGAGCCAACCAGGTGGGAGGTGTGTGCGCTCACGTTGCCGCTCTCGTGATCGCTGTGCAACACCATGTAGAGGCGCATCAGATTAGCAAACTCGCCGGTCGGGTCGTCGAAGCCCAACATGCGCACATAGTTGGCACTCCAGTCAAGCTTTGGGTCAGGCGGAATGAGCTTGCCATCTTTGAACCTGATGCGGTACACGCCTGCAGCCACTGCTGGAATCCGCGCGAGGAGGTTGAGCGAGTCCTCCAGCATCGGCTCCCAGTATTCGGTCTTGCTCATGCCCTCGTCGTAGCGCTTGCGGAACACCGACTCCCGCTCCATCACCAAGATGGCGGTGTCGAACATGGCCATAGGGTGAGAGTCCTTGGGCATGGCGCGCAGCACAGCCCACACATAGTCTGGCACTTTGGCCCGGGCAGTGAATTCCTTCTTGAGGTCCTCCAACGCAGCTTTGTCCGGCAACTCGCCGGTGCAAAGCAGGTAGAAAATCTCTTCTGGGGTCTTGCTGGTGAGCTCTGCGATGGGTATGCCTCTAATGATCAACCCCTTTTCCGGGTCAACCAGTGAGGTATCGCAGATCAGGGCTTTGACACCCCTCATGCCTCCATATGCCTGGGCCACCGTCACTTCGGAAATGACCTTGTCGCCATGGGTTTTCACCAGGTTGGCAATGTCCTCGCGCAAACGAGGTATTTGCTCGGCAAGCTTCTGCTTCAAGGTCGCCATGTGCCACCCTCCTTTTTGTGAGTACCCTGCAACTTGCCTACCCTTGGGTCGTGTGCTCTGCTTCCATCAGCTCTGCCCTGAGCAGGGCGTTGCACATTCATGTCAGTGGACGTCGCTGGCCACATCCTTTACACGGAATGGGCTCGGGCCCAATTCTCTAAGCGAGTTCACGAAGGCATTTACCGCTTGCTGAAACCTGGGCGCTTCGGTCGCCAGGAACCATTCCAAGCGCAGGCGCTGGGGATCGACACCGAATTGGCTCACCAGCCCGCGCAAGAGGGTAAAACGACGCATAGCCCGGTAGTTTCCGCCGATGTAGTGACAATCACCGGGATGACATCCCGCAATCATCACGCCGTCAGCCCCGCATTGCAACGCCTGGAGAATGAACTCCGGCTCCACGCGGGAGGTGCACTCCATGCGCACCACGGCAAAATTCGGCTCCATGGTCAAACGCCGAACGCCCGCCAGGTCCGCCGCTGCATCGGCGCACCAATCGCAGCAAAGCACCAGGACTCTTGGTTCAAACGAACCAGCCACGCCTCTCTCCTCGCCTTAGCTCCACGCCAATTCTACGCCAGAGTAGCCTCAATGACCCTGATGAGTTGGTCACGGGTCCTCCCTTGCTGACCCATAGCCCCGCTTGGACACGCTGCGACACAACAGCCGCACCCGGTGCACATCGCCTCTATGACCTCAGCGCGTTCCTTGTACCCGCCGTTCACCCGCACCCGATTGATGCGAATGGCATTGAACTCGCACGCGCCTTCGCAGATACGGCAGCCGGTGCACAGCTCGTCGTCCGGATGGGCGTAGACCCCCCGCCACGAAAGATTCCCTCGGGCCAGGAAGGAAACCGCCCGTGCTGCAACTGCGTGGGCATGAGTGACCGATTCCCGCAAGGAGCGCGGCGAGTGCGCAAGGCCGGCCACAAACACACCTGCTCGCACGAAGTCCAGGGGACGAAACTTGCTGTTCATTTCGGCGAAAAAGCCGTCATCGTCCAACGGCACCCGCAGCATCCTGCTCAGAGCACGATTCTTTGCCGGCACCAGGCCCGTGGAAAGGACAAGAAAGTCCGGGCTGAAGAGCAACATTTCGCCGATGATCTTATCCTCGACGAGCACTTCCAGTTTTCCGTCCCGCTGCCTGACGATCGGTTTGCCCTCCGGGTCATAGCGCAAGAACACCACGCCGGCCTCCCTGGCCTTGGTGTAGTACTCCTCGGCAAACCCGTAGGTCATAATGTCACGATTGATCACGTAAACGGCCGCTTCTGGATTGGCGGACTTGATGGCCAGGGCATTACGCAGGGCCTGCGCGCAGCAGATGCGGCTGCAGTAGGGCCGACGCTCGTCGCGGGAACCCACACACTGGATCATCACCACACACTTGAGGCGTGCCGGATCGATCTTGCCCTTGGCAAGTTTCCCCTCGAATTCGGTCTGAGTGAGCACCTTGCGGTGCCTGCCGTAGAGGTACTCTCGCGGCTGGTATTCGGCCGCGCCGGTGGCGACAATCACCACCCCATGCTGGAGAGGCAGCATTCGCCCAGAGGCCTTGCGTATGGTGCTCTTGAAGTTGCCCACAAAGCCGTCAAGGCGGGTTACCTCAGAGCGCAGGTGCAGGGTAATGCGAGGATGAGTCCTTGCTCTCTGGGCGGTGGCTTGCACGAATTGCGCCACGTCCAGTCCTTCCAGAGTACGGTCATACAGCAAGGCATTGCCGCCCAGCTCGCCACTCTTTTCCACCAGGTCCACGGCAAAGCCCTGCGCGGCGATGTCCAAGGCCGCAACCATGCCGGTCACGCCGCCGCCAATGACCAAGGCGCGTGGCGTGACTGCGATGCCACCGCTCGGGGCGACTACAACACCCTGCAATCGCGCGGCAGCGGCCCGCAAGAGCGCAGCCGCTTTGTTGGTCGCAGCGCGCCGATCAGCATGGATCCAGGCCACCTGCTCGCGCAGCGGCACAACCTCCACCATCGGCGGGGCCAGGTTCACCTCTTTCAGCATCTCGGCAAAGCGCGCTTCATACAAGTGAGGAGAACAAGCGCCGAAAACCACGCGATTGAGGCCTTTCTCGGCAATGGCCCATGCCACCTCCTTGAGGGTGCTGCGCAGGCAGAGCAAGTCAACTTTCACCACGTGCGCCACCCCAGGCAGAGCCTTGAGCATGGTCGCAAGAGAATCCACATCGAGCCTCTGGCTTATGTCGCCCGCACAGGAACACAGGAATACCCCAATTCGCGCTGCCCCCTGTTGACTGCTCTGCTGGAGTGTTCCAGTCCCACTCGCAAGACCTCGCGTTGACTTAGCCGCTTTCACGGCGAGCGCAGCCTGTCCTGCCGCGGCGAGACCTTGCGCCACGCTCTCGGGAATGTCCCGAGGCGCCGTCAGTGTTCCGCAGACAAAGATGCCAGCGCGCCCCGTCGCCTCCGCCGAAAACCCAGGCGAAGAGACAAAACCGTGCCGATTCAGCCTGATGCCCAGGACCCTTGCCAGCTCTTCGGCGTCCGGAGCAGGGCTCAAACCCACAGAAAGCACGACGAGTCCGAATTCCCTGCGATGGAAGGTGCCGTCCTCGGCTTCATACACCACAATCACATTTTTGCTCTGGGGCTGCTCCTCAAGGGCGGACACGCGACATCTGACGAATGCAACGCCATCCTTTTGCGCTTGCTGATAGACACGATGGTACCCCTTGCCAAAGGCGCGGATGTCCATGTAGAAAATCTGGGTTGGAATCCCTGCCGCCTGCAAATGAGCAGCTTCCTTGATGGCAAACATGCAACAGGCGGAGGAGCAAAAGTCGTGGTCGGCGTCGCGCGAGCCCACACATTGCAGGAAGGCCACGCTGTCGGGGACCTGCCCGTCCGAGGGCCTGCGTACCACCCCGTGGGATGGCCCGCCGCGGCTGGTCATGCGCTCAAGCTCGGTGCTGGTCACCACGTTGGCCACCCGCCCGTAGCCAAACTGGCTCAATGAGGAAGGGTCAAACTCCTCGAATCCTAGCGCGGCTACCACAGCGCCCACCTGTAGCTGCTGCGTGGTGGGTTGCGCGTCGAGGGAGATGGCCTCTGTGGGGCAAACCCTGACACATTCGCCGCACCGGGTGCATGCGCCCATGTCAATAGTGTACAGCCGCGGAATTGCCAGGCCATGGCGCACGTATACTGCCTTCCGCTCGCCCAACCCCCCTTCGAATTCATCCTTTACCTTCACCGGGCAGACCGACACACACCGTCCGCAAGAGATGCACATTTCCGGGTCAATGTAGCGCGGCCCGGAGGTGACAGTGGCCACGAAGTTGCCCGCCCTGCCGGCAAGAGCTGTCAGGTGGCTGTCAAAGAGCACGTGCACATTGGGGTACGTCAGTCCCCGGCGCAGACAAAAACCGGATATGCCCTCCCCATGAACTGGGGGCAGCATCTTGCAAAAACCGCAGTCGTCACTGGGGAACTGCCTGTCCAGTTGCAGCACCTTGCCCCCGACCATGGTGGACTTGTCCACAAGGTGCACCTGCACCCCCATATCTGCCAACTCGAGAGCAGCTCGGAGTCCCGCTACCCCAGCCCCAACCACGAGTACCGCTTGCGACTTTTCCCTCTGCCGTGCCACGTCGTCGTTCCTTGACCTTTCTGATGGAACCTGCTATGCCATCGCCGCTGGCACCACTTTGGCCAACACTTCATCTGGCCTGACCTTGTTGAGGCGAAAACCCAAGTCTTTCGGGTCGTACCCCATGGCCAACCCGAGCACCTGGGGATAGAAAAACACCGGCAGGCCGATCTCGCGTTGAAACTGTTCCTCTACTTTCTTTTGGTTGTCCTCGTACAGGACGCTGCAGAAGGGGCAGATGGAGATGAGGGCGTCGGCACCGGCTGCCCGCACGTCCAATAGCTTGGCCCCAGACAGCCCCAGCGCAGTGGATTGTTCCACGCCGAGGATGGCGCCGCCGCAGCAGTACTTCTTGGTTTCGTAGTGCACCACGTCGGCTCCGGTCACTGCCACCAGCTCATCCAGCGAGCACGCTGCCTCCGGGTCATCGAAGCCATCGTAGTTAGCTTTCGGGCGCACAAAGTGACAGCCGTAGTGGGGCGCCAGCCGAAGGCCGCTGAGAGGCCTGGTGACGCTCTGGCGCAACCGTTCCAAGCCCACCTCCTCGTACAGGATGCGCGCAAAATGCTTCACCTTGACCGACCCGCGGTATTGACGACCGATGCGCTTCAACTGACGATTGACCTCCCGCAGTAACTTCTGGTCGTGCGTCAGCTCCATGTTCGTCTCCGTGAGCACAGCCGAACAGGCACTGCACAGGCAGCACACGTCCAGCCCTTGCTCCTCGGCCACGGCAAGGTTGCGCGCCGCCATCAGTAGGGTGGTCCGAGCATTCGTGGACTTGACAGGAAAACCGCAACAGGAGAACTCCTCCACATCCACCAACTCTATTCCCAGCCCGGCTGCCACCTTGCGCACCGCCACTTCATAATTCTGGCTGCGGATGGGGACGGTGCAGCCCAGAAAGAGCGCATATTTCATGGCTGATTAGTCTCCGGTGGTTGTGCAAACCTGCCCATTCCCGTCATTCGGAAGATCTCCTGTACCTCCGGGAAGCTCTTCTTGACCGGTGGCAGGCCAAGCCTCTGGCGCTTCTTGTTGTCAAAGTCCTCCACCTCGTAAAGTCGGCCGAACCTACCAACCAGCTCCGCCTGCTGACGGAAGGTGGGGTGCAAATAACCTTCACGCGCGGCGATATTCTTCACCGCAGTCATGATGTCGGTGACACGAACCCCTTGCGGA
This sequence comes from candidate division KSB1 bacterium, assembly GCA_034506335.1. NCBI lineage: Bacteria > Pseudomonadati > Candidatus Zhuqueibacterota bacterium. The sequence goes on along the minus strand of JAPDPR010000048.1, from coordinate 14,148 downwards.
CACCGATCCGAGCAAGTGTAGCATCCGGAGCAGAGCCAAATAAAGTCGCTGCTCAGCACCCGTTCGCGCATGCCCAAAAGGATCATGTGCACCAGCTGCCTAGGGTTGTAACGTGTATCCACTGCGTGCACCGGACACGCGGCCGTACACGTCCCGCAGGCAAAACACCGTGCAATCAGTTCACCTCCGGGCTCTCGCGCTACCTCCCGCCAGAAGTTGGGTTTCAGCTCTTCGAATCGTGTCACCGGTTTCTTCGCCTTGGTCCCAGCCACGCTCGTGCTCCTTGTCGTGCGGACGGCTTTAGCGGGCGTTCATGATGGCCATGGAAAAGTCCTCGGCGGTTACGCCCGGCGTCTCCACCTCTCGTTCGTCGCAAAACTCGCCGACCCGTTCCACGATGTCTTCTGGCTGCCGCCGCACGCCCTTGAGTGAATTCTCCAGACCGGCCAGCTCCTCTTTCGGGTAGAAGGTAAAGTCTCCGGAGATGCCTAGGTCTTTGATGCGCTCGCGTTCCACCTCCTGCACGGTGCGGATCAACCCCCCAGGCGCCTTGTGGATGCCGAAAGAAATCTCCACCCCCTCGCGAATCTTGACGCCAGTCGGCACTCGTGGGGTCTTTTTGAAGAGGAACTCAGGCGAAGTGAACTCTTTCTCCAGCCTGGCCATGGTGGCCCACAGTTCGCTGGTCATTTCGGCGGGCTCCAGCGGCCCCACCAGGCGCTCAAAATGCCGGACCAGCGCCTGCTTGATGTCCTCTCGCGGCGGCGGTGTGCCCAGCTCCCGCTTCATGGTGGTGAGGTTCTCCTCCAAGCTCTTGTAGATCTTGTCGCGAAACTTTTCCTCCGGCACCTTGAGCACACGCACCATGGTTTCATAGTCAAAATCCAACAAGATGCCCCCCACAAAGACCATGCAGTCGCCAATGTTGGCGCCGCCTTCTCCGGCGATCTTCCGCCCCTCGGCCGTGACGATGTCATTCACCGGCCGAAAATGGGCCTTGATGCCAAAATCGCGATAGGTCTCCACCGGCGCCTGCGAGAACCACTCGTAGATCTCGCTGATCTTCTTGGGGAAATGGGGATTGGAGCGACGCCAGATGAGCTGATAGAAGATCTGGTTCCCATCCAAGTAGGTGGCGCCCCCTCCCACCTCCCGGCGCATTGCTGGGATCTTTACTTTCTCCAGGTAGTCAAGATCGATCTCCTGCTTAGCGTCCTGGAAGTAGCCGATGCTCACCAAGGGGTCTTGAGGAGAAACGATCACTAGGCTCTCCACGCCCATACGCGCCAGTGCGTGGAAGATGAGCATGGAGTTCTGTCCCGGGAGCTTGTCCAGATAGAAGAGTTGCATGGACTTCTTCTCCGTTTCGTACTAGGTTCCTATCATCGAGCCATTGCGAAACAGCGTTTGTCTCCAGGGGGCCTTCGGTCCTTATCAGGCTCCTGCCGCGCGGAGTGCATCCCACACCAGGTCCGCCACGTCACGTACCACGATCTCGCCTTCGCCGGACTCGGCGAGGGAGGCGGCACCCTTCTTGAGGGTCTGCTCGCAGGTGGCACATGAGGTGACGATCGTCTTGGCCCCGGTCGCCATGGCCTGTCGTACGCGATTGCGTGCCAGCTGACCGGAGAGCTGTTCGTTAGAGGACAAGATGCCGCCGCCACCACCACAGCAGCGGGTGGTGTTCTTGCTTTTGCTCATCTCTTTGAGCTCGGCCCCGATTGCTGCCAACACCCGTCGCGGCTCCTCGGTCACTTTGGCCCCCCGCGCCAGGTCGCATGGATCGTGATAGGTGACGGTCACCCCCAGCTTCTTCACCTTGTCCGCCGGCAACTTCTCCGCCACCGCCTGCAAAAAGTGCTGCGTGGGTATCCCGTACTCCTCCTTGAGGAACACCGTACAGGTCGGGCAGAAGGTGATGGTGCGCTCCTTCTTGAGCATCTTGGCCAAGCGCTCTTTGTGCTCCTCGAACTTGTGCACAAAGCCCAATGAAACCAAGGGGAACCCGCAGCAGACCTCTTCCTGCACCTTCGGCTTGATGCCGATCATCTCCAGAATCTTGAGGTATTTTTTCACCTTGTTAGGACGCGCCAAGAACTGGCACCCGATGAACACCCGCACCTCCCCCTCCTGCTTGGGCAGCATCACCTCCTGGTCACCGAAGATGTTGCCACTGGCCATCACGTTGTCGGCCAGCATGATTTGGCCAGGGAAGGCCAGGCCCATATCCACCAGCTCGGCGCGCGCTGCGCGCACAATCTGCGGCACCTTGACCTTGGACGGACAGCGCCGCTCACAGTCCCCACACATGGTGCACTCGTAGATGCGCTGCGCCACGCTCTGATCTGCTTCAATTTCGCCGGTGAGCATGCCGTAGGCCAGAATGTTCCGGCCGCGCGCTGAAGTACCGTCCCACAAGATCTCGTCGAAGGGCGGACAGACGTTCTTGCAGTACCCGCACAGGGTGCAGGTGATGAGCTCATTCAGCCACGGTTTCAGATATTCACCTTTCATTGCGACACCTCCACAGGGTAGCGTAGGTGGGTGACGAACCCATTCTCCCACTCCTGAATCTTGTGCGGGTTCATGATGTTGTTCGGATCCAGCGCTCGCTTGACCGCCTTCATGGCAGCGATCAGGCTGGCCCGCTCCTGCCGGAAGTACGGCGTCTTGGTGATGCCGATGCCATGCTCGCCGGAAACGGTACCACCCAGCTCCAACACGATGTCATAAATTTCCTGCACCGCCTTGTCCGCCTGCCGCCAGTGGTCCGGATTGGTTGGGTCCATCAGCACCTTGGTGTGCAGGTTACCATCACCTGCATGTCCATAGGCAGGAATCTCGATGTCATAGCGGTCGGAGACCTCTTGAAAACGCACCACCGCCTCGGGCACCTTGGAGATGGGCACCGACATATCGTCGGCCAGCATGACCGTGGCGTATTCCTTGCGCAGAGCACTCAACGAAGGAATCATCTGCTTCCGCCCCTTCCAGAGCTCCTCCAGGCGCTTCGGGTCCTCGGTAAAGTCCATCGACACGGCGTTGTTCTTCTTGCACACCTCCGTCACCTTGGCAAGCTCTTCGCGCACTGCCTCCAGGTTGTTGCCGTCCACCTCGATGAGCAGAATGGCGTCCACCTCCGGCAGGCCCAAGCCGGTGGCCTTGTTCACGGCCTTGATACAGGTGGCCGACATGAGTTCCAAGTTCGAGGGCAGAATGGGCACCGCGATGATATCCGATACGGTTTGTCCTGCCTCCCTAATCTTGCCAAAAGCCGCCACACAGCCGGCCCGATAGGTGGCCAGCGGCACCAACTTGAGCGTGATCTCGGTGACGATGCCCAGGGTTCCTTCTGAGCCCACGAAGAACTTCTCGAACTGATAGCCGCTGGAGCCCTTTACCGACCGCGCGCCGCAGCGGGCAATATCGCCTGTAGGCAACACCACCTCCAGGCCCAGCACCACGTCTCGGGTGGCGCCATATTTGAGGGCCTTGTCCCCAGACGCATTGCAGGCCACCATGCCGCCAAGGGTCGCTGCTTCACTGCTCGCCGGCCCGGGGATGAAAAACTTGTACTTCTTGAGCGCGGCATTCAGGTGGTCGCACACCACGCCCGGCTCCACCACGCAAATGAGGTCCTCAACGCAAATCTCCTTGATCTTTTTCATGCGCTGAAGATCCACCACCACCCCTTTGTCAATGGGCACCGAATGACCACAGAGCGCGGTACCTGCGCCGCGCGGTACCACCGGGAACTTGTACTCGTTGGCCAGCTTGACAATCTGCGCCACCTCCTGCGTGGTGATGGGCTGCACCACCACATCAGGCACCTCGCGGTGAATCCCACCGTCAAAGGCATACACGTAGCGCTCGGCAATGCTGGTCTTGCAGCGATCCTCGCCTACAATCCCCTGCAGGCGTGCGATGACCTCCTTCTTGAGCGCCATGACCACTCTCCTCTCGTTCGCTTCTATGCTCCTCTTTCTCATGCTACCAGTGGCACCGTGATGCTGCCATCCATCAGGAAGATGACCTGGCAATCTGGCCCCTTCTCCGCCAGCGCGGCATCCAAGGCTTCTTGGACGCTGTGGAAGGGCCGGATGAATATGGCCTGCAGGTCCGCATCTGGCAGATCGGTTACACCCCAGACTTGCGCCCAGGTGTTGATCTCCGCCATCTTCGCAGCCTTATGGTAACCCAGCTTGAACTCTTTGCCGATCTTCTCGATCGTGGCCTGCGGCGAATCGCAGCTGGACAGCAAGTCGAAGAAGGTCCGCTCCCCGATCCCGGTGCGGCACCTGGAGACCATGATGAGGATGCCGCCCTCCTTGAGGGCCAGCTTGCCGTTATCAAGCGCCTTCTGCGACTGATACAGGTCCACATCCATGGGGTAAGGCGCCACCGAGACCACCACGTCGGCTTTGTCGCGAATCCTGACGGCGAAAACCTCGTTGGCTTTGGCGATGCAGGCGCGGAACGATGCGTGCAAGTCGCCCGCAGCTGCCGCGTAAATACGCCGATCTCGGTCCAACACCGTTTGGATGGAGAAAATCTCCTTGTCCGCAATGCTGCGCAAGGCGTCGATCATGTCTTCGTGCACTGGATTGCCGTCCAGGGCAAGGGCCTTAGCCTCCAGGCGTAAGGCATGCTTGTGGTTCTGCTCGATGGTCTCATATGAAGCAATACCCGGCAGGAAGGACTTGCGCCCCCCTGTGTAGCCAGCAAAGTAGTGCGGTTCCACCGAGCCGATAATCACAATCTTGTCTGCTTCTACCCCCATCCGGTTGACGTACATCTCCGTGCCGTTGACCGAGGTACCAATGTGCACCATGTCCTCCTGCTTCCGGCAATCGTGCACATAGATGCGGTCCTTCAGGTAGGGGTAATGTCGACCAAAAATGAACTCGTATTCCTCCTGGGTGGGCGCGCGATGCACCCCGGTGGCAATCAGAAAACGGCTCTTAGCAAGGGGAATCTTCGGCTGAAGAATATCGAGGACCTTGGCGGTGGGAGTAGGGCGAGTGCCGTCATTGACGATAAAGAGCACATCCCGAGCGTCACTCAGGAACTCATCGAAAGGGCGAGACTGCAGCGGAGACGAAATGGCATCCATTAGGGTGGCCATCTCGTTGCCGACTTCCACGGCGTTGGGGTGAAGCACGTGCATCACGTGGTGGTCGGCAATCTCTACCTGCTGCGCCTCTTTGCCGTACGGGACATCCAGCCTCACTTTTGGCCTCCTCCCGCAAACTGGACACCTTCCTGCAAAGCCCCTAAAGCTCAGCACCCCCTGTTGATGGCACTAGCATGCGCCGCCCGCCCCATAGGGCACGAGCTATTTTTTCTGCTTTTCCCTCTCGACCCGCTGCTTCTCACCCTCCAGGTACTGGGGGATATCGCCGATCTTCATCAGGCCGGCAAGCTGCTGCTCCAAGTCTGCCGCCTCGATGACCATGATCCAACCATCCCCGTATGGGGACTTGTTGATGAGGTTGGCCGCGTCCTCTAGGGCGGTGTTGACCTCGGCAATCGAACCGGTCAAAGGCGAGACAATCTTGCCCACCCACTTGCTCGATTGCAATTTGCCCACGGTCTCCCCTTCGGCCACCTCGTCCCCCTCGAATGGCAGGTCCACGTAGACGATCTCCCCGGAAAGTTTCTGGTAAAAGTCGGTCATCCCGACGCGTGCACGATTTCCCCCCTCCGGCTTGATCCAGGTGTGCTCTTTGTGGTAGTAGAGCTCATCGGGGTAGTCATAACCTTCGATCTGCATAGGCGCCTCCTTTGCTACCCACTTGCCTGGTCGATCTCTTCCGAGAACAACCACGGGTACGGTCGCTGCCGAACAGATGAGATTGGTGAGGCCGCGCTATTATACGAAAACAGGAGCTCAAAGTCAAGAAGAATAGTTTGCCAATCGCTTGAACCTTTTTATGCTCAAACTCTGTGCCATTGAGGATAGGCCTGGATGGCGCCCAAAGGCCTTTCGCATTTACAGTGACTTGCGCACCTCGGCGGCAGCCCAATGACCCAATGGTTCCCAAACCGTTCCCGAAACTGGGAAGCGCGGGGAGTGACCTTGGCATTTTTGGGAAAGGAGCGTGGCAGCGCCACAGTAGAGCACACGTTTTCTTCTTGCATGGGTGGGAAAATTGTCGTAAAATAGCGTCAGAGTCCTCGAGCAGGAGGTCCACACATGAGCGCGGAACGAGGGCCGCACGATACCATCCGTACCATCATCAGCCAGCGAGGCTTACGCTACGCTGGGGATTCGCCTGTGGAGAACGTGCTCTTACCGGCCTCCCCAGAGCAAGCATCGCGTCAGGAGTACCTTCGCTACCTGAAGCGGTACTCTTTCCGCATTCTCCTCCGCGATGTGATCAAGTGCCGCTCTTCCTTCCGCGCCCAAGACCTGCTGCACTACTGCTCGCCGCGCAAGGTGCAACGATACTTGGACTATTTGCAGCGGGCCGGCATTGTGGAACCAGTTGGCACGGACACTTTCCGCCTTCGCAATGCGGCAGTGTACAGCTTTGGCGACACCCTGGAGTGGTATGTGGCACAGGTGTTCGCAGAGGCTTTTGCGGCTGCGGTGGCGTGGGACGTCAAGGTCTATGATCTGCCCGCAGGGGGCGACTTTGATGTGATCGCCATGCTGGGGGATCTGTTGGTCTACGTGGAGACCAAGTCCAGCCCACCGAAGAACATCCATCAGCCGGCGGTGGCGGCGTTTTTCGCCCGCCTGGAGGCACTGGCACCAGACGTGGGCATTTTCCTGGTGGATACGCACCTCCGTCTTGCCGACAAGATTAACAAGATGGTGCGCTATGAGTTGAAACAGAGAGTCGGCGACCGCGATACTGTGGGGCTGGTGCAACTCCGTCGCGGCGTCTACGCGGCCTCGCCCGGCTTGTTCGTGATAAATAGCAAACCTGACCTGACGCTCAATCTGCGACTCTGTCTGCGCCACTTTTGGGCACACCGCGCCAGACGGCGCCTTTTCGGCTACGACGAGCACACTGCACGAGAGTAAGGAGGAAAGCAGCATGGATATCGACCTTGCCACCCTCTTTTTTCGACGACAGGCTCAGTCGCGATCGTTGAGCGCCGAGAACCCCACCGGCGAGAAGGGCAAAGGGGCGATGGCCGAACCGGAGCCCGATAGTCCGGCACGGGAACTGGGTCGCGGCTGGAAGGTGCGCCCCTGCATCAACATCCCCACCGGTCAGACTGTCACCCTCATGGACCACAACGGCCCGGGGGTAATCCGCCACATCTGGATCACCTGCAGCGAAAAGTTCTACCGCGACCTCATAGTCAGGTTCTACTGGGACGGCCTGCGCCAGCCGTCGGTGGAGGTCCCGCTGGGTGACTTGTTCTGTAACTCGTGGGGCTGTCGACAGAACATCCTGGCGCTGCCTGTCAACGTCAACCCCTCTGGCGGGATGAACTGCTACTTTCCCATGCCCTTCCGAAAGCACGCGCGCGTTACGGTGGAGAACCAGGCTCCGGAAGATGTGGCCCACTTTTTCTACACGATCAACTACACCCTGGAGGAGGTGTCCGAGCAGGCCTTGTATTTTCACGCCCAGTGGCGGCGCTCCAATCCCCTGCCCTACGGCAGCGAGCATGTCATCTTGGAGGGCGTGCGCGGCGCTGGCCACTATGTGGGCACCTTCATGGCCTGGCAGCAAAACAATGCCGGCTGGTGGGGAGAAGGCGAAATTAAGATGTACATCGACGGCGACAGGGATTTCCCCACCATCTGCGGCACCGGCACAGAGGACTATTTCGGCGGGGCCTGGTGTTTTGGGGAAGATTTCAGCGGGCCGTTCTGCGGCTTTCGGCAGGTGATGAAAAAATCAGGGGAGCCCGGAGCACGCATGACTCTGTACCGCTTTCACGTGCACGACCCGGTCTTTTTCAGCACCGACCTCCGAGTGACCATGCAGGCGTTAGGCTGGCGCAGCGGCCGCCGCTACCTCCCGCTGCAGGACGACATCGCCTCGGTGGCCTACTGGTACCAGACCCTGCCGCCGGCGCCGTTTCCGCCGCTGCCGGACCGGAACGCGCGCGAGATCATCTGAGCAGCGCAAGCCAACAAGAGGTGACCCGTGACACGAGCGCGCCTGAACGTGCTCTTTGCTGACCAGGCGGTGCTGGCAGTGGATAAACCCCCAGGGCTTCTCACCATCCCGGACCGCTGGGACCCGCACCGACCGAACCTCCTGGCAATGCTGCGCACCGCCTACCCAGGGGAATCCATTCTACCGGTGCACCGCCTGGACGAGGGGACCAGTGGAGTGGTGCTCTTTGCCAGAAATCGGGATGCTCACCGGGCCCTTTGCCTGCAGTTGCAGCAGAGGAGCGCGCGCAAGACCTACTTCGCGATAGTGAGCGGCGAAGTTCGGGAGGGCGGCACCATCTCTTTCGCCCTTGCGCCCGACCCGCACCACCGAGGTCGCATGGCTGTGCGCCCAGGGGGCAAGGAGTCGCTGAGCGAGTACCAGGTGGAAGAGTGCTTCCAGGGCTACACTCTGCTCCGGGTGGTGCCACACACGGGCCGCATGCACCAGATTCGCGTCCACCTCCGCGCCATAGGCCACCCTCTCGCCGTTGACCCGGTGTACGGCGGACGAAGCGCGATCTTCCTTTCCGAGCTCAAGGCGCGCTACAAACGCAAAGCTGACCAGGAGGAGCGACCGCTCTTGGCGCGCCTGGCCCTGCACGCTGCCGAGCTGAGCTTTGTCTCGCCCTGTAGCGGCGAGGTCACTGTGTGCGCCCCCTTCCCCAAGGACTTTCGCGCGCTCCTCCACGCCCTGCGCAAGTATAGGCCACTGCGTGAGACGCCCAATGGCTGGGACAAGCACCAATAGTGCCCAGGAAGCCAAAAAAGGCCCTGCGCAGTGGGGACAGCCGTGGATGAGAAGGTTCGGGCGGACGGAGTAGACGGCCCACCGTCAGGGCAGTTCGCGGTCCATCTCGCCAGCGAGGGTAGTCGTGCCTGGACGCCGCTGCAACCTGTGCGGCCGACAAGGCCTCATAAGCCAACGTCTTGGCCTGTGCCTGCAGTGCATTTGTGAGCGGGAGAAAGAAGCGGCCAATCTGGTGCGGCGCGCCCATGCCCATGCGCGCGCGCCTTTTGGCCTGCCAGAGGAGGTCCCGCGTGCCCCAGACGGTTTGACCTGCACGGGCTGCGGCAACCGCTGTCGCATTCCCCCAGGCTCCCGGGGCTACTGCGGACTCCGTCGCAATGAGAAGGGCCTGCTCCACCAGATGGCAGGCACCCCCGGCGGTGCCCTGGTCAGTTGGTACCACGACCCTCTGCCCACCAACTGCGTGGCAAGCTGGGTGTGCCCGGCAGGGACCGACGTGGGTTACCCCAAGTTCTCCTACGCCCCAGGCCCAGAGTACGGTTACTCCAACTTGGCGGTGTTCTACGAGGCGTGCTCCTTCGATTGCCTGTTTTGCCAGAACTGGCACTTCCGCGAAGCCGAGCCCACCTCCGGGTTGCACACGGCCCAGGAGTTAGCCGCCGCGGTGGATAGACGCACGGCATGCATCTGTTACTTTGGCGGCGACCCTGGGCCTCAGGTGGCGCACGCCCTGGCTGCCGCCCGCATCGCCCTCCGGGCCACCAAGGGCAGACCCTTGCGCATCTGCTGGGAGACCAACGGCTGCCTCACCCACGCCGCCTTGCGCAGAATGGCCGCGCTGTCCCTGCGCAGCGGCGGCTGCATCAAAGTGGACCTGAAGGCTTTCACGCCGCAGCTGCACCGCGCCTTGTGCGGAACCGATAACGCTCCTACCCTGGCGAGCGTGGCCTGGCTGGCGGAAGCGGCCAAGCAACGTCCATCCCCGCCCCTGCTGGTGGTCAGCACGCTCCTCGTGCCCGGCTACGTGGAGGCCGAGGAGGTCCGCCGCATCGCCCGCTTCATCGCCTCTTTAGATCCAGCCACGCCCTATTCGCTCCTGGCCTTCTACCCCCAGTTCTTGATGAACGACCTGCCGGTCACCTCCCGTGAACACGCCTTTGCCTGCCTGGAGGCAGCCCAGGAGCAGGGCCTCCGGCGCGTCCACCTGGGCAACCGCCACCTGCTAGGGGTGTAGCGGGTCTCCCCTGAGGCCGCCTTGCGCGTGCACCTCCTCCACCCAGGTGAGCATGCCGTCAAGTCCCTCAAGGACCTCCGCCACCTCGCTCTCCTGGATCGTCAAGGGCGGTAAAAGCTGATTCACCGACTGGTCGTTGTTGGCGTAAATGGTCAGCACCCCGAAGCGAAAACCTGCCAGCGTGAGCAAGGGCCCCAGGCTCTCGTGTGCAAGCTTCAGCCCCATCATCAACCCTCGTTGACGCACCTCCACCAACACCGCACTGTGCCGCTGCTTCAGCTCTGCCAGACCGCGTGCGAACAGCTCGGCCATGCGCCGCACGTGCGGCAAGAAGCCCGGCTCCTGCACAATGGCCAGCACCTCCAACGCTGCGTGGCAGCCGACCTCCGCTCCGCCAAAGGTGGAAATGTGAATGAACGGGTTCTGGTGGAAGAAGGGGTTGAGGTGTTCCCGGTAGATCGTGGCCGACATGGGGTAAATGCCGCCAGAAAGCCCCTTGGCAGTGACCAAGATATCCGGCACCACGCCGTAGGTGTCGATACCCCACATCGCGCCGCACCGACCCAAGCCGGTCTGCACCTCGTCGATGATCATCAAGGCGCCGTGCTTGTCGCACAGCTGGCGCACGCCGGCAAAATAGTCTTCCGGCGGAATCACAATCCCCAGCGTGGCCGGAATTGTCTCAAAGAGCACGGCAGCCGTGTCTTCTCCCATGGCCGCCGCCAACGCCTCCAGGTCCCCAAAAGGCACTTGGACAAACCCAGGGGCCAGCGGTGCAAATGGCGCGCTGTAGCGGGGGTCCCCCGCCGAGAGGGCAAAGCCCGTGTGGCCATGGTACCCTCCTTTGGCGCAAATGATTGTGGGGCGTCGCGTATGAGCGCGCGCCAGCTTAATGGCCGTGTCGATCGCCTCGCCCCCTCCTACGCCAAAGACCACCCGCCGCAAATCGCCAGGACAGAGGGCCGCCAAACGCTCCGCCAGCAGGCCGCGATGCTCACTGATGAAATGGTGATTGCCGATGTCCAATTCTTCCAGGGCAGCTTTCAGCGCCGCCACTACCCGCGGATGACGATGCCCCAAATTGAACACCCCCCCGTTGCAGTGGCAATCGATCAGCCGCTGCCTCCCTTCCACATCCCACACATAAACACCCTCTCGCCTGCCAAAGACAAAGTCCAGGCCCACGCTGGAAAAGAACTCCACCTTGCCGCTGGATACATGGCGCGCAAAGCGTTCGATGATCCTCCCCTTTCCGTCGCGAGCAATCAGGGCCATCAGTGGTGTCTCCTCAGCGCTTGATCTTGTCCGGCAAGATGTACGGGTACGCACGCCGCAACAGACGGGTGCGCAGAACACGGTCCGTCTTCCGCATGGCTAAGTACAGCCGCCAGATAAACGCGTCCTGGCGATAGTAGGCGGCCACTTCTTTCTCCGTGAGAGGCGCCACTCTCAGGTCGGACGCCTCACCGGCGAAAAAGTCGTTGGCCTCGGACACCACAAGGGGAATGAGGTCCGGGCGCTGCTCCTTGAAAAAGTTGGCCGCCAAATCAACCACCACGCGGTGAAAGTCGTAGTAGCGATCGACCACGTCCTTGAGAAAGAAGAGGCGCAGGATCCAGACCAAGAACGACGGCGCGCTGCGCAAAAAGAGCTCGGTGTCCAGCTGTTCCACCCCATCCACGCGGAAGAGCGGCGTGCTGGTGTCCACGTACAGGATAGGCGTCTCATGCAGGTCCTTCCCCGTGCCCTGGCCGACTACCGCCCAGTTGGAGATCTGGCCGTCGATGGCAACCTGAAGCCGCTTCTGCCGGGCGTTGAACTGCCACACTTTGCGCAACTCGCGCAGAATGCGCCGAACCAAGGTCGCCACCTCCTCCGGACGTAGATGGTGGATGAGACGGTTGCCCATGGAGTCGGCCGGGAGCTGCTCCTGCAGAAGGTACACCACAGGCTCGGCGCCCTGGCCGATCACTACCGCGTGGCCATAATCCGGCAGCCGCAGGCCAATCTCTGCCGTTAACAGCCGGCAATAGTCCTCATACGCTGCGATGTACCGCTCGGCCTCCTCCTGGTCCACGAACAGGGGCATGCGCTTCAGCGCCACGCCGCGCAACCCTGGCACGTCCACTGCCAGCACCGTGCTGATTTCGCCAAAGCCCAACACCCGGGCCGGCATCGCGCTGCGCTCCGGATGACGCGGGTTCAGCCCCTGTTCAAACTGCTGCAAGACCTCGGTGTCCACGACCACGGCACCGCCTCCGTGTCATTGAGCACGCTCCGACTGTCCCAGAATGGCGCCGGCTGCATTGGGCCCAGGACCGCATACCGGACCTGGGCAAAAGGGGCGCCGCTACTTCTGGCCGCTCCCGAATCCCAAGTTCACCAGGGGCACGACGTTCTGGGGCAGCACGCCCCACTGGATGTTCGGCGCTAACTTTTGCACAAACTCCCATTGGATGATGGTGGGGTTCTTGCTCAGCGCCGCCTGCCGGATCTCGATGCTCTTGGCGTCGGCCTCAGCTGCCACGATCTTTTGCTCCTTGCGGATCTTCTCCTGCTCCAACTTGTTCTTCTCGGTGGTGATGTTCTCCAGCGCGATCTGCTTCTCCTCCAGCGTCCGCGCGTACTCGGGCGTGAAGATGATGTTACGCAGCACCAGCTCGTCGAGGATGAGGCCGTTGGCCGCGAACTTGGGCGCGATCTCGTCAAAGAGGGCCTGCTGCGCCTCGTAGCTGCGTTTGGTGTAGAGATCGTAAGAGGCAAACCTCGTGGGCACCCGGCGACCGGAGCCGCGGATTTCCGTCTTGACCACCTTCTCCACATAATCCCGCTCGGTGCCCAAGTTCTGCAGAATCCACGGCGCCTTGCCCGGCTGGATCATGAAGCGCGCGGTGATGCCCAACCGAATCTGCTGCCCATCGGCCGTCAGAGCGCTGATGATCACGTCCGGAAAGTCGGCGCGGCTCTGACTGGGCTCGTCAGAGGCCTCGTAGGTCTTTTTGATGGTGGGGAAAATTACCACCCGGTCCACAATGGGGATGACCACGTGCATGCCCGGCGACAGTTCCCGGTGCACCGCGCCCAACCTCTTGACTACCCCCACCGTCCCGGCTTGGATAATGACCACCGCGTCGATGATGAGCACCAAGGCGAGCACCGCGCCGACGATGGAAAGGACCAGTTTGGAACCCACGGACGGCAGTTTGACTCCCCCTGCGGCTCCTCTTTGACGAAGGGCCGCAAGCACAAACTGCAGCACAAACAGCACGATGAGGGCGGTGATAATGTAGCCTGCCATGGCAACCTCCTTGTTTTGAGTGCAAGGCGCTGACGAACATGCGTGCGTGTGCACGCTTCGGAGCCTCAGTGACTACCTCGTGCGGCGAGCAACACACTCGCCTGCCAAATCCCTCCCGCGTTCACCCACCCTTCATGCGCCCAGCGCAGCTGGCCAAGCACGCGGGGCATCGAACCTGGTCTCCCTCCATCCTCGTTCGGATCGAGCCCGCTGCGTGGAGAGTCTGCACACCGACTGCTGTGCCCACTCATCCCCGAGCTCAAGTACAGTGTCTGGTCACCACTCTGCTCACCCGCCTGCCACGTCCCTATCTGAGCGCTCCGGCGCCTCAGCGTCCGATTGCTGCGCTGTCACTCGGATTCAACCACACATGCCAACCAACCACGCGCGGACCGGCATGGTCTCCGGCGCGTACACTATGGGGAAAACGTCCTTGGGTTGCATCCCTTCCGGCCTGTCAACCGTACGCCACCCAAATCGCAGGCCTCAACTGGACAAGCCCACGAGGCTCAGCTCCTCACGCAGGGGGAACAGGTCAAATGCCCCGCCGGTGTGGATGAACAGAACTTTCTCCCCAGGGCGGAAGCGTCCCTGGCGGATCTGGTCCACCAAACCGTACATTGCTTTGCCTGTATAGACAGGGTCCAGCAGGACCCCCTCTGTGCGCGCCACCTCACAGATGAAGGCCAACTCCTCCGGGCGGCTCTGAGCATACCCCAGACCCACGTAGCCATCGATGA
>JAPDPR010000047.1:352-31993 GCA_034506335.1 candidate division KSB1 bacterium | reverse complement strand
TTCGCTCGGCAGCTACGTTTGCGTCCTTCGGCGAAAAAGAAAAGGCATTTACTTCGGTGGGAACCATCGCGGGATTCCGCCATGACCTACTCTCCTTCGTGGCAGGCATAGAAGCGGACCCGTTCAGTCGTGAGGTCGTGCGACCCTTCGCACATGGGGGACCAGGGATTTACGCCTACTCAGGCCGCGCCATTGACATGGGTCGACTGCGCCCAGGAGAACGCATTGCGCCGGACGAGTTCCACTTCAAGTGGCAGGTGCGCTTCGGGGTGGAAATAGGGGGCGGCGTCGTTATCCAACTGGTACCAGATCTCGTTCAAGCCAGAGTTGCCGTGAGCTATACGACGGTCTTCACTGGCGGCTTGGAGGGGTTTGTTGGCTACCAGGCGGGTGCACAGCTGTTCGAGTATCCGTATCCGTATCGGGGCACGCGGTTTGAGTATCTGCTTATAGGGGTCGGAGTGGTCTTTCAGCCACAATAAAGCATGCCAATATCAGTCGCACCGCCCCGCTGGGTTGGTATAGGGCGAGTGGCCCATTGTGGCCGCAATCGTGGATAGCGTAGTGTGTCGTATTTGTCGCATTGCACACTCTGTGACTTGGTGCGGTTGGTAGGCACGGACGTTCCCCTTCTTAGGCTTCCCGCGCGCGATAGATGAATCCCAACACGATTAGGGCACTGGTGTGTCCATAGGGTGAACTCTGCTGTGGCTAACGACTACTCAAAAGCAAAGGGGCCGACCTCAGAAGTGGTCGGCCCCTAGTGCTTCTCGGGGTTATCGGTTAGAACACAATGCCGGCAGTGATTCCGACGAAGGTGGTGGCGTCATTCTCGGTGAAAATGTGCCGGTAGAGGCCCTGAATGATGAGGTTCATGGTCGACGAGAAGGGCGTCTCAAATCCAGCGCCCGCCGCAATGCCAACTTTGTTTTCGTCCTCCTTGAAAGTCTCTTCTCCCGAGTAG
The DNA here is from genome assembly GCA_034506335.1 of candidate division KSB1 bacterium. Taxonomy (NCBI): domain Bacteria; kingdom Pseudomonadati; species Candidatus Zhuqueibacterota bacterium. The sequence goes on along the minus strand of JAPDPR010000047.1, from coordinate 31,029 downwards.
TAGCCGGGGATGTCCACCTTCACGGTCATTTCGGTCCCAAGCATGTTGTAGGTGCCCTGCGCCAGCAGGAAGAACTGGGTGCTCGCCTCCGGTGGGGTCAGGTAGGGCCTCAGTCCGACTGCCAGCTCCACGATGTGCGCGTTGCCAGACACGTCGAAGTAGTCGCGGAAGCCCGGAAACTGAGCCTCATATTCGTCTAAAAGCTTGTCCCCGTTGAAGGAGAACAGCTCATAGGCGGCACCAAACGTCAGGCCCAGCCGCTCAGAGGGGAACATGACGTACTGACCGTGCAGGCTATAGCCAACCTTGAAGTAGTCCTTGAAAGCATCCGGCGCCAGGGGAATTGCGCCGCCCGCAAAGAGCTCGATTTGGCCACGTCGGGCCTGGGCCATTGCTTGGGTGGAAACCAGGAACAGCCCCAGCGCGAGCAGAACGATGGTCGTCCGTCTCATGGGTGGTCCTCCTTGTGCAGATGAAGCATCGCGAAGCCGATAGCGGCTTAGGCCGCCTGCCAACAACAATAGAGCCCACTGCGAGTCGGGCTACTTGGTGATGACGCGATCGCGCAGCGCCGGTGTCCCGGACTTGGTTCTGGTAATATGCGCTAAACTGTAGGAATCGAACACTTCCGTGACCTGTACCTCGCACAGCTCATCGATCATCTTGCCGATCACTTTCCCCGACACCGGGTGCACGATGGGTGCTCCCTCGCGGTAGACAATGCACTTGCGCCCCTTCTTCAGCCCGTTGCTCAGGCCCAGGTCCAGGGTGAGACGATCCCCGTCCAGACCGATGACGTAACCGGTCGCCAGCGGAAAGTCATCCCGGAACTTGCCGGCCAGCTCGGCGATCATTTGCGAGAGACTCTGCAGACTGATCCCGGTCACAAAGGCATCCTTGGCCGAAATGATAGTGGCAGTCTCCGTATCGATGAGTCGCGCGTCGATGGTCACGGAGTTGCCGCCCTGGGTGATGCTACCGATCATCACCGCGTCAACGCCAATCCCCTTGCCGATCTGCGCGGCCGTTGAGGCGTCCAGTACCCCGGACATGCCCAACTGCTGCTCAGCCAGGATCTTTTCCAACTGTGCACGCTCGATGACCTTGAAACGGTTGAGGTTGACGAGCTCGGTGATCACCTTATCAAGAAGGTCGATTTGTCCAAGCTCGCGGCCGATCCCCTTGCTGGCAAAGGGCAGGACGGCAATGCTCAGACGCTCACCCACTGCAGTGGCTGCAGCAGACTCTGGCTGCGAAGGCTTGCTGGCGGGTGGCTCAGAGGGCTCCTTCCCTGGGAAGTCTTCGTAAGGTGGGGGCTCACCCTTCGGCGGCCGTTCCCCCCGATTAACGAGCTCCAGGAAGCGCTTGGCGCGCGGCGTGGGTGATTGCGCCAGCGAGGTGGATAGCTCGCGACGCGCATTCTCCAGGTCACCCAGGTAGTAGTAGCAGATGCCCAACTCGCGGTGTGGATAATACTCGATGAAAGTAGTCCCTTGCGCCCGTTGCTTGGCGCTGTCCTTGGCACGGACCTTGAGAGCCGCCTGGAAATGCTGGACCGCCTCCTGAAGCCTCCCCTCGCGCGCTGCTTGCAACCCCCGTGCATAGTCAGCGTGCCATTGGGGAGAGGGTGTTGCCCTAAGCAGAGACCCCGACAGCCCGAGGAGAATTGCGCCGCAGGTCAAAAGAGCGACAGTTCGTTTCATATCGAGTCCCTCACGCTACCTTGTGCTTGCCCAATCCTCGAGGCGTCGAGGATCGCACCGGGCCGCCCCCTTCTTGAAGGTGGCCTAAGATACGCAAATCCAAGACAAATATCAAGCAGTTTCTATTCGAGCCACATCGAAGCTGTCTTGACGACTCCTCACTCGAGTTTGACAACCTTTCGCGTGAAACCCAATTCTCTGCCTCGCACCACGATCACATAAAGACCGCTGGGCACGGGCGTACCACCTTCTGCGTTCCCGTCCCAGCGCACACGATGCATGCCTGGCTCAAAATAGGCTTCTCCCAGGTTGCGTACTGTCTTTCCAAGCACGTCCACCACGCGGATGGACAAGCGGTCCCGGAAGGGGACTTCCAAGACTAACGTGGTGGCAGGATTGAACGGATTGGGATACGCCTGACTTAGCGTGAACTTTGCCTGGCCAGATGAGCACTCGTCGGCCGTGACTACCGCAGTGCCAAAGTCCAATCGCACGTCATCGATGTACCACCCGGCCAGATTGATGTCTGAGTCGGAGGCGAAGTGGAAGCGGATCTGCACCCTGTGTCCGGCGTAGGCCGAAAGGTCGACTATCTCCTCGTGCCAAAAGTCGCCGGTGCCCGATGGCCCGCCGAATGCGGGTTCGCCCCCAAGCACAGCGTTGTAGGAATGCACCTGATTGTCGTAGCCGCCCACAGGGTAGACGAGCGCAAAAGGTCCGCCGTCCACGGAGATCTTGATGTTGCCCCCGTCCCACAGGGCTCCGGAGTATTCAAACTCATACCAGTGCCAGAAGCGCAACTGCACTGAACTCGCATGAGAGGGGAGCTCAATTGGTGGCGTGTCAAGGCGCGAGTCGGAGTAGTCGCGATAGTTCCCGGCCAGGTTGGTGGCCCAGACGTTGTGCCCTGAATGGGCGGCCCGTGGACCGCTGGTGGGGATCCCCCACTGCCAATCACTCGAGTTGGAGCAGGTAAAGGCTGCCTCGCTTTCAAAGTCGAACAGCAGGTCCGCGGTAACCACGAATGTGAAAAAGCCAAACTCCGGAAGAAAGCCTCGGTTTCTGCGCCGCGAAGCGTCCTCTGCGACAATGCGGTATTCCCAGTGGTCGCCCGCCGCGGGGTTCTGTGCCAAAATTTCGGCGCGATATTGCTCAGGGAGGCCAGTGGGTACCAGCCGCAGCGAGTCCAATGGGCCACCGTTCTTGCGGAACTGTACCAGAATCCTCGCGATGCCCGAGTTGTCTCTGGCCTGCACTACGACCGGGTAGGCTCGGTCAAAGACCGACTTTTCAGTGATAGGCAGGTGCGCCAACGTCGGCGGCACCGTATCTGGAGCCACCGTGAACCGGTAGAGAGCTGTGGGCGCAGCCCGTGGTGCTCTGCCCACTTGACCTTTCTCATCTCTGGCTGAAATGTAATAGACGACGGTTGCGCCTGACTCTTGGCCTGGAAGCTGCGCTGCAAAGACGCCCTGTTCGCCCTGAGGGAGCATCGCCACGGAGTCGAAGCTGGCCTGTCCATCTATGGCAAAGTGCAGCCACACTGCTTCTCTGACGATGGGCGACGGCGCAGTGGTACTCAGGGGAATAGCAGGCGAGACCTTGGCCTCAACGCGATAGGGACCAGTTGTGTCTTCTGTGTCGCGCAGGGGCGTGTGGGTGATGATGGGCTCCTCGCCTGCCGCATAGCAGATATACAGGTTTGGCCCCAAATTCTCCAAAATCTCCTGCATGATGCGTGAGGTGTCGGGGTGAAACTGGACCCCCACCTCCGGCGTGAAGGCAAAAATCTTGTTCTTCTGCGTCTGCTCGCCGTACAGCCAGTCGTCCGAGTCGCCATTAGTGATGTAAATGGTGCCTGAAGCGGCGTTGCCAGGCGAGTAGCCATTGTATGCGACGCAGCTGTCTGCCAACGCTTTGAACACCGCGTGATCTGGGGTGTTCATGGCCCGGTACCCCCATGGGTAGAGGAGCAGCTGGCCATAGCTGTGGTAGGAGAGCGAAATCTTGAACCGGTGTTGCAGACAAAGGTCTCTGATGGCCTGGACTTCTGGTTCCGAAAACGCCGCGGGCCCACGATAGGTTTGGTCTGAGGGGATGGGACTGGAACCCTGATTGTCATAGCCCCACATGTAGCCGTAGTTACGGTTCAAATCTACCCCGTAGGAGCCGTCCCCGTTGTCTCGCCTGTTCTTGCGCCACCACCGATCTGTGGTGAAAACGTAGGCATGCCCATCCGGATTGACCAATGGCACCAACCAGATCTGACGATTGTCTACCAGGTAGGTCACATACGGGTCCGTGCCATAGTTGGTGAGCAGGTAGTTCATGAAGTAGAGGACAATCTCCGGTGTGATGATCTCCCGCGCATGGTGGCAGCCCATGATGAGCACTTCCGGTTCGTCTTCCTCCACTGCCGCGTTATCCGAGATCTTTACCGCCCAAATGTCGCGGTCGGCCTTGTTCTGGGTCTTCTCCCAAGAGTCGCCTATGTCCACCACCTGCGCCAGCCCTGGGTAGCGCATAGCCGCCTGGTGAATTGCCTCGACCACTTGTTGATAGTTGTGGAACCGGTCGAAATAGCCTTGGGTCCGCCATTCCTTGTCCAGCGCCTCCAGGTCGTCGATCAGGGTTTCCGTTTTCAATCCAAGTCGGGCAAAGGCAGCTCGCTGTTCAGGCGTGGCGATGACGTCGACGTAGGTTCCGTCCCTGGCACTTCCGGCGATGTCCGGGGCGAGGGCGGCAAAGGACGAGATCACCTGGGCCTCTTGGTCAACAAGCCGCACGCGCACTAGTTGGCGAACCGAGGTGCCGGCCGCAGCTACCGCGGCCATTACTCCGAGGAAAGCAAGAATCATCGCGTTCTTGTGCATTTCTTCTCTTCCTCTCGAGGAGACCGCATGGTGTTACTGCAGCACGATCATCTTCCGCGACTGCCGGTACCCGGGGGCCTCCAGCCGGTAAAGATACAGGCCAGTAGGCACGGGGATACCAGCTTCGTTGGTAGCAGACCACCGCACCCGATGCTCCCCGGCAGGGAGATGGTCATCCACGAGCGTGGCTACAAGCTGGCCGAGCGGGTTGAACACCCTCAGCGTGATGTGTCCAGGTTTAGGCACGGTAAATCGTATCTCCGTCCCTGGATTGCACGGATTAGGATGATTTTGCTGCAGCGCATACTCCACCGGAGTTGCCGAGGTCGCCGCTGGTTCCTCTACCTCGACGGTCGGTCCGGTCACGATGCGCACATCGTCGATGAACCAGCCGCGGAAGAGAGGACCCTGCGTGGCATCGCTGACGAACCTGAAGCGAATCCGCACCTGATTGAACCCAGGGCCGGCAAACGACCGCAACGACCGGCACTCTTCCACCCAGGTGGCACGCACGCCGGTCAAAGCCGGTCCGAGCTGGGACCACGAGCGGCCGCCGTCCGTGGAAACCTCCACGTAACCAAAGTCCTTGTTGTTCTCGATGTAGTACTTGGTCCAGAAGTACAGTGCTGCACCTGTGGTTTGGGACAGATCTGCGTCAAACGCCATGGCGATGCTCCCATCGTAGCTGGTGGGGTACGTCTGGCCCGGACTCTGGTTGACACACAGTTCGCCGGAGCGTGCGTAGAAGGAGTCCAGACCCCAGCTCCCTTGGGACACGTCCCAGTCGGCAAGCCCGGATTCAAAATCCTCATATCCGACAACCATCGCGAAGGTATCGGAAACTGCCTCGTTGCCGGCTGCGGAGCGGTCGCGGGCAAAGATTGCATACCGCACCGTGTCGCCATAGGTTGCGAAGGGGGGCAAGGGAGCGCGCCACAGCCCGGTGACTGGGCTAGGGAGCATAGGTGCCTTGCGCGTGAGCCCACCCACGCCATAGTAGACACAGACCTGGCTGGTGTCGATGCCAAGGTTGTCACTCAGCACTGCCTCCACCCATGCCGTGTCCGCAGCATTGAATAGGCGCCGAAGTGGCTTGTGGGAGATGGTGGGAGGTGTGCGGTCACTCCCGACCCTGTACCGGAACACAGTCGCAGGGGCCTCAAAAGGCAAATGCAGGGCGTAATACAGGGTCTTGACACGGAAGTAATACTCCACTGTAGCCGTGTCGCCGGTGGCGGGAATTTCCGCCTGGTAGCGCCCCCGTGAACTCTGCTGCATGGTTTCCGTCTTGTAGTGCTCCTCTCCCACCTTGCGCCACAGGAGCTCAACCTGAGAGAGGTCGGGCAGCATTCGCTGGAGGGTGATGCTGAGCGGGCGCGCTTGTCCTGGCTCCTCCGTATCGGGAAGCGGTGTGTGTTCAATGGGATTGAGCCAGCGGAGGGTGCGGGCCAACACTTCTTGGCGCAGGGTGGACGCACTACTCGGTACGCTTGTCAGCGTAGCATCAATTGCCTCCAGGCCAAAGCCGAAATAGACGGTCTTGTACCCTCCTTGATAGCGGACAGCACCTACCCCTCCGTTCCTGTACGCGAAAACGGGTAGCCCTCCGTTGACCGGTTCCAGCACCTCCGGAAACTGCTCGTCCGCGTTGCGACCAGGTTGGTAGATGGAAAAAGCAAGGCCGTGTCCGATGGGGTCGCCAGTGATGCCCACTAACCGCTGGTCGTCGCTGTTATCGGCGCGATACCGAGCATGGAGGTAGCCCTCCAAGAACGCCACCCCTTGTTGGCCGTACCATGGGCTGGTGGGGTCTGCCAGGCTGTAGGCTAGATCTTGACCCGTGATGAAGAGACAGCCCGCACCATCCAGATACGATCTCAGTGCAGTCATGTCGGTCGCCGTCAAATAGGGAAACGACCATTCGCTCACCCAAATGATCATTGGGAACTGGAGAAGAACACTTGCCGAAGGCGTCCCCAACACGCTATGGTCCCACACTCCATAAGGGACACCTAGTCTGTCCAAGAGGTAAGTGTAGAACTCGCTCGGATTGACCGCCGGATTGAGCGGGCTCCCTTCAGTGTCCTTGGTGTCGTCTACCACAAGTACCGGCGTGGTGCCGATGAGAAGGCGCAAGGAGTCTACAAGTGCCGTCCCCCCGTCATAGGCGATGCTGATGAAGAGTGTAGTTGTGTGTCCCAGTGCCGTGGGAAGAACGCGCGCCACCAGCGGCGTGCTGAGCTCGAACTCGGCGTCGGCACCCACGTCACCGACAAACACCTCGGGCCTGGGGAAAGTCAATGATGTGTCCCTGGTGCTCAACACCACAGAGGCATTTCTGACCTCCGTTACGGAAAAGTTCCGGAATCTGCCGGTAACCTGTATGAGCTCATTATGCTCAAAAGCGCCGTCGCCGTCACCGCCTGCTTCGGTGACCACCAGCGTGTCCGCCCGCACCTTGGGGGGAAGCGGCACCGCCGACTCTGACACGGCACGAAATGCATTGACGCGCCCACTACCCAATTGCCCTTCGAACCCGGGATTGACCGCGTCGACATTGTCGGCAGTGAAGACCACCTGCTGCATGATGCGCAGGGGCGACCAGTCCGGATGCTGTGTGGCAATGAGGCCGCAGGTGCCTGACACTATGGGCGTCGCCAACGAGCTGCCGGAAGCCCGGCCATAGTTGCCACCCGCACGGGGCACCGTGGAGTAGAGGCTAAGGCCGGGGGCGGCAACGTCCACAGTTATGCCGTAGGAGCTTCCCACCCATTCGCCTTCTTGGTACACGGCTATGCGCTGATCTCTATCGGTGAGCCAGGTCACGCTGAGCACATTGCGGTAGGCGCTCGGATAGTGGGGTTGGTCGGTGACCGTGTTACCTGCTGCGGCCACAACTATTGCGCCCATGGCGGTCACGGTGTTGATGATATCTTGCTCGCTGGCGGCCGGTTGTCCATAGCGGCCCCAACTGCAGTTTATAACGCGGGCGCCTGCCCGTGCCGCATAAATGATCCCCTCGTACCCAAATGAGACCGATCTGGGGCTGCTATCGTAACTGGTCTTGACCGGCATGTACCGACAGCCCCAACTGGTGCCGGCAATGCCCACCCCGTTGTTGGTCACCGCACATGAGACGCCGGCCAGAAGTGTGCCGTGGTCGAAAAAACCATCGGGATCCGCGGGACAGTTGCTCGGGTCGTTATCTCTTTCCGCGAGGTCGTACCCGTGTACGTCATCGAGGTAGCCGTTGCCGTCATCGTCCACGTGGGGCAGACCTTTCGCCTCGCGCCAATTAGTCCAGACATTGGCGGCCAGATCGGGGTGCTGATAGTCTACCCCGTTGTCCACAATAGCAATGATCACGCTGCTGTCCCCCTTGACCACGTCCCAGGCCTGAGGTGCCTTGACGATGCGCAGGTAAGTTTGCTCGGAGAAACTGGGATCGTTCGGCGTATCTTCCACGTGGTGGACAAACAGGGGGTCTGCGTATTCCAGGTAGGGGCTCTTGCGCAATTCGGCTGCCACTTGCGCAGGGTCCAGCGCGGGGTCAATGGAAACGCGGTAGATTCGTTCGCCGCCGTTGGGAGCGTGTTTCGCACCCCTGAGGAGCTGGTGCACCTGACGGACGCCAAAGCGCGCCAAGGTTGCATCAACCGCTGGCGCACCCGTGGCTTGCCCCCCGCTCAGGAGCGTGGGCGCCACACCAGGCTTGAGCTTAACAATCAGCTGGCCAGGCACATACTTGTCCTTTCCTTCAGGCCCGCGCAAAGGCAGTCCAGCGCCGTAGGCAATGGCGGCCGCGATCCACAGCCCCACTGCCGTAAACAAGACCCCTCTCCTGTGGCAACACGATGAGCGCATTTCGTAATCCTTTCTTCTACCTTCTTTCTCTTACTGGTCCCAGGTTTCGTGTGCGTTTGGTAAAGTCAGGAAGACACTTCACATGCCGGAATTGGCATGAGCCCGCTGATTCCACGGCCTGAGGAATGAGATCAAGCCACCACTACGAGTGGAGCCGCCACAGTGGGTCACGGCGGCGTTCCTGCAGCGATCTTACCGCTATCATGATCAGGCGCGCCATGCCGGCCAGAACTGCCAGGCAGAGGATGGCGATGTTCGTCCACAAGTAGCGGTGCGAGGTCACCTCCATGACCTTAGCGGTCGCCCCCTCCCTGAACTCCAAAGGCGAGACCTCCCACAACGCGGTCTGCCCCTCGACCCAATCGGCATTGGTCGAAGAGATGGTGCCAGGCAAAAGGACCGCGCACGTAAGTCGGCAGTCGGCAAAGGCACGGGCCGCCAGCCTAAGTGCTTCCCGGGCCAGTTCTACTGAGTCTGCCATGCTGGTCGTGGGAAACCTTTTTTCCAGATAGTGGTAGCGGAGAAAATCGGGGACGCTGTTGGCGTGCCACTCCTCCCGGTAGCGGTAGCGATACATCACCAGTAGGTACGTCTTTCTAAATGTGACCCGGTTGGCGAAGCGCAGAGCCTGGGCCTTTGGCTGAGCAATATGGCGGGCCTTGGCAAACTCTAACCAGGCGCTATCGGCAACTTGCTGGCTGGCGTCGAAGACTATGTCGGTGCCGATGAGATTGGGGTCCTTGAACATGGCACGCGCGCTGACCCCGGAATCGGTGCGCGTCACCTCCCAGGGAGTCTCATCGGGGATGAGGAAACGTTCCCAGGAAGACCCGGAATAGTCGATCTGGCGCAGGCATGCGGTGCGGTGGTCCACCACGGTGCGGACCCTAAGGTTGAATGCCACGCAACCGGGGAACAGCGCCAGGAACAAGAGGACCCCGGCCAGCCGCTGCCCTAACAACTTCCCGGAGGGGAGCTCATTGTGCACTCGCATTGGGTGCTCCTTTGCTGTGGCGAACCCGGCCGTACACTAACGCGGAGGCCTCCACAAGCACCACCGCTCCGCCGACTACCGGCAACCAGCGCAGAGAGTCCTCCGGCCAAAAGAGCCCGAGGTCAAAGGTTTTCCAGCTCAGCGGGAAAAGCCAATAGTAGGCGTTCCCTACTTGCCTCTGCAAAACGTCCAGAGCAAAATGGAACGCGCTGCCCGCCAGCAATCCGGCCCGCACTTGGGGACGCAGCTCAGGGGCGAAGAGTTGCGCCACCGCCAGTGCCGCCAGCCCTGTCGCCACCGGTGTATGCAGGCTGTAGACCACAAAGTAGGCCGGCGGGTAGAGGATGTAGAAGGGCCGTGTGAGCAAGTCCGGAAGCAGTGCGCCCAGGTAGAGGGGCAGACGGGCGCTTCCCAGGCGTAAGGGCCTGCTCCCTAAGTGGGTGAGGGCAAGATGGGTGGTCAGATCGGGCACTACTTCCTCTCCACCAGATAACCGCACCGGCGGTCGAAACGGTAAGCGCGGCAAAACCAGACCCCCACCACGAGCACCGGCAGCACAGAGACCGCGATCTTGGCCCGGCGCTTCTTGGCCACGTAGAGGCGTTTGAGGGTAAGATAGCCCTCCTTGTGGAAGATGACCTCCATGCGCACAAAATCGCCCACACGCGCGTCGCCCGGGTCGCCTACAACGCGGACCGAGCGTCCCAGCTGGCGGATGACAAAGCCATTGGGCACCAAGGCTTCCACTGTCGCCTCGGTCCCCACGACCAGGTGCGCGCCGTCGTATCGGAGCGGGTCCTGAAGACAGGTGCTCAGGCGGAGCTCAGGATACGCACGGTAGCCATAGTAGGTGAGCGTTCCGAGGACCAGCAACGGTGCGGCGATGGTGATCACTCGTCTCATTGGTTCGAAGGGGTCTGCGAGGTAGTGCCAAACACCAAAGCGACCGCTTCCAGAATGAGGTCATGAATGAGGCCGTTGGAGGCGATGACGTTGCCACGCCATACTGCCGAGGGGGACCCATCAAAATCGGTGACGCGTCCCCCCGCCTCCTGGATGAGGAGTTCGCCCGCGGCTATATCCCATGGGGACAGTCCTAACTCCCAGAACCCTTCGCAGCGGCCGCAGGCCACATAGGCCAGGTCCAAGGCCGCCGAGCCCGCACGCCGTATACCACTCACCCGCTCGAAAAGGAAGGCAAATGTGCGAAGATACGGCTGCAGTAAGTCTTTTGACCGGAAGGGGAATCCAGTGGCAAGGAGGGAGCGCGCCGGATCGTTGATCGAGGAGACCTTCAACCTCACGCCATTCAAGTAGGCACCACGCCCGCGCTCGGCAACAAACAGCTCATCACGCAACGGGTCCAGTACCGCGCCGGCAATCACCTGGCCGCCACTTTCCACAGCCACCGAAACGGAGAACATGGGGTAGCCGTGCAGGAAGTTGGTCGTCCCGTCCAGGGGGTCAATGATCCAGCGGTTGCCGCTTCCCGCTTCCTGCCGTGATCCCTCTTCGGCATAGATGGTGTCCTCAGGGAAGTGGTCCTTAATGAAGGAGGTCATTGTTTGTTCGGCAGTGTGGTCCGCCTCAGAGACAAAGTCAAAAGGGCGTTTGGTATTGGCATGGGCGATGGTAATTTGCCCGAAGAAGCGCTTCAGCACTGCACCGCCGAGTCGCGCCACTGTAGCCGCTGCCTGTGCCAACTCCGAAAGGTGAGAAGTCATCACTCCGTCCTCAGCTCGGCAATTGTTACCCCGCTCCCGCCTTCATTCCATGCTCCCAGACGCGTCTCTTTGACCAAGGGGTGAGAGCGCAAATACTCGCCCACGTGCTTCCGCAGAGTGCCCGTGCCTTTGCCATGGATTATGCGCACACTGTGCAAACCAGTAAGGGCTGCCGTGTCCAGAAACTTCGACAACTGTTCGAGCGCTTCCTCCGCTGATAACCCGCGCAGGTCAATCTCGTCGCTGGCACTCGCGGTGCTGCTGACATGATAGGTGATGCCGCCGCTGCGGCTCTTGTGCCCTACCACCTTGGTGAGTTCGTGCAGCCGGACCCACGTTGAGACGCTCCCGGCCTGCACCAATACCTTGCCATCTTCGTCGGGGTCCGAGGCAACTGTTCCCGTAGTGCCGTAGCGGTTCCATAGTACCGTATCGCCCTTGGCGATGGGACCTTCGACGGGTAGTAAGGAAGGCGCAGGTTCAGCCGATGGCTCATCGGCCAGGCGTGCCAGGGCCTCCGCTTTTTGCCGCTGTTCGGCGATGAGCTGTTTGGCGGCGCGGATGGCTTCGCGCGAGGCATGCTGCTCGCGAATCTCCCGAACGGCACGCTCGACCGTTGCGTTGGCCTCACGCAGCAGCTGCTCGGCCTCCTGGGCCGCTTTGCGCTGCAGGGCACGCGTCTGTCGGGCCAGTTCGGTGCTCCGCTGTTGATAATCGGCAATGAGGGTCGCCAACTCCTTTTCCTTGGCCTGAAGGTCGGCCACCAGCCGCCTGTAGCGCAGCAGTTCTTCCTCTAGCTCGGCGATCAACCCCTCGACGCTGCTCTTTTGCGGGCCCACCAGCTCCGTGGCCCTGTCCAACACCTCGGGAGCCAGCCCCAGGCGGCGCGCAATCTGAAAGGCGTAGCTAGACCCGGGCATTCCCGCGCGGAAACGGTAGGTGGGGCGCAGCGTCTCCGGGTCAAATTCCATGGAGCCGTTGGCCACACCCGGCGTGCGAAACGCAAACGCCTTGAGTGCACCGTGGTGTGTGGTGACAATAGTCCTTGCGCCGCGCTTAGTCAGCACCTCAAGCACACTCATGGCGAGCGCCACCCCCTCCTCTGGGTCAGTGCCGGCCCCGATCTCGTCGATGAGCACAAGGCTTGCGCCATCGGCCTCTTGGAGGATGAGCTTCAGGTTCGCCACGTGCGACGAGAAGGTGGAGAGGTCCTGTTCGATGGACTGCTCATCGCCTATGTCGGCGAAGCAGGAGGAAAACAGGGCAAACTCCGATTCCGGGCTGGCGGGCACATGCAGCCCGCTCTGGGCCATGAGGGACAGAAGCCCAACCGTCTTGAGTGCCACCGTCTTGCCACCCGCGTTCGGTCCACTGATCACCAGCGTGGAGAATTCCTCCCCGAGGGTGAGGTCCAGAGGCACCACCTCTTGGCCGCCGTGTTTGAGCAAAAGCAGCGGATGTCGTCCCTGGCAGATCCGGATCAGCCCCTGATTGTTGATGAGCGGCTGGTGTGCCTGCAACTTTTGCGAAAGGAGCGCCTTGGCATTGACAAAGTCCAGCTCAGCCAGGGTCTCCATGTCCTGCAGAAGCTCCTGCGCCCGGCTACCAATCAAGCTGGTGAGGCGGCGCAAGACCTTTTCTTCTTCCTCAGCCTGGCGCAAGAAAAGCTCGCGTATCAGGTTGTTGACCTCGAATGTCTCCACCGGCTCGACAAACAAGCTTGCGCCACTGGCCGAGCGGCCGTGAATGAACCCCTTCACCCTGTTCCGGTACTCTTCTCTGACCACCAGCACCAGGCGGCCATCGCGAATGGTGCTGCCTTGTTCTTGTAACGCCCCTTGCGCGGCCAAACGGCGAGCCAGTTGCTCCAAAATCTGACGCGCCCGTTCCTGTTGGCGCAGGATCTCGCGCCGTACCCGGGCGAGCTCGGCGCTGGCGCCATCGCGAATGTGCAGGGCCTCGCAGTCTATGCACCTCTTGAGCTCGTCCTCGAGTTCGCGGTAGGTCCCCAACTGAGCGATGAGTTCGTGCACGTGGGGGTAGCCTTCGCCGTGCGTCTTGAGGAACCCGTGCAGGTGTCGAACGACTTCAAGGGTGCTGGCGATGCGCGCACACTCCTCAATGCTCAGGAGGCCTCCTGCCACCGCTGCTTTGCGCAGGGGAGAGCGGACATCTTGAAGCCCGTACAAGGGCAAGGGTGCACCTGCGTTCAGAAGGTCGCGCACTTCGGTGAGAAGGGTCAACGCGGCCTGGGCCTGTTCCACGGTAGAAAAAGGGCGCACCGCGTCGACGCGCTCGCGCCCAAGTTCACAGGTTGTTAGTGCAGCGAGGTGGTTGAGAACCTTGTCGAATTCTAGTAGGGCGCTGACTTTGTTCCACAGCATAGAGACATGGGGGTTACGGGCGCCCGCGCTCGCCACCGCCTGAGCTAGTGGAACGCGAAGGACGTCTAGCCTGCTGGCGCGGCGGCAACTGGGGCTTTGCTTGCTCAATGACCTGGGTCGCGCCACTCCGCTCGATTCTCTCCACCATGTTGCCTTTGAGCTGAGCAAAAGTCTTCTCCAAAGGCACCATGCGGCGTGCGGCATCAAACAGAGCCGGTGCTACCCGTTCGGTAGGCCGGTACAGCTGCGAGCGCTCGATGTCCTCTTCCACCGCTCCGGCCAAGGGGGTGAGGGAGAAGAGGAAAATGAGGATGCTGGCCACCACGACGCCCTCCACCGCCCCTAAGAAGAGGCCGCCAAGCTTATCGACCCACTTGATGGCCATGGGTGAGAGCACCTTCTCCAGGGCGCTTTTGAACATGTGGAAGAACATCCACACTCCGCCGAAGACGACGGCGAAGCCGATAAAGACGCCGAGCAGCTCGGGCAGATGGGTGCGTCGCACGAAGAGGCGGCCTGCCTCTGGGCCGTAGCGTACGGCAAGCACCAGAGCTACGGCGATGCCCAACAACCCCACTACCTCGGCCAACAGCCCTTTGCGGAAGCCCACCACGATGAAAACCAGGATGATGGTCAGGATGCTGATGTCAAAGTAGTTCATGACTGTCCACCTCCTCCCCACCGCATAGCCCAAAACGAAAAAAGTGAACCAGGGGATGTTGACTACTCCACTTGTTCACTCTCTCGGCGGCAGCGTTCGGGGTTAGCCAAGACGGCGTCGCGCCAGCTCCTGGACCACCTTACCGTCGGCGCGGCCCCGCAACCGTTTCATGGCCTCGGCCATCACCTTGCCCAGGTCTTTGGCGCTCACAGCACCCACCTGCGCAATGATGGCGTCCAACTCCCGCTCGATCTCCTGCGAGGACAGCTGCTGGGGCAGGTACGACTCGATCGCCGCCAGTTGCTCCTTTTCCCGTGCAACAAGATCGTGTCGCCCCGCTGCCTCGAACGCAGTGATCGATTCCTTCCGCTTCTTCACCGCAGCGCTGAGGACTTTGAGCTCCTCTTCTGGCGACAGCGCCCCACCTTTGGCGATCTCTGCGTCCTTGAGCTGGGCCCGCACCATACGAATAGCGGCCAACCGTTCCTTTTGCCCGGCCTTCATGGCCGCCTTCATATCTTCCATCAGCTGTTGTTGCAGGTTCAACCTCGCGCTCCTCAGCTCTCTTACGCTCCCCCCAGTTCTCCTGCCCAGGCCGTCTCAGGGTCATCTGCGCACGGCCATTCACCTGGGGGGCGAGAGCTAGCCCTCAACGGTTCTCCATGAGCATCAGCTTGCGCTGTTTGCGCCGCGCAGCATTGAGCTTGCGTTTCCGCCGCTCGCTCGGCTTCTCGAAGTGCTGGTGCTTCTTAATGTCCGCCATCAGTCCAGCCTTCTCACAAGCCTTGGTGAATCTCTTCAGGGCTTTCTCAAAACTCTCGCCCTCGCGGACTCTTACTTTCGGCATCCAGTGGCCAACCTCCTTTCTGCTTGGTGATCTTACGTTTGTTTTTAATATAGGGAAATTCGCGTTGAAATGCAAGGCAATTTTCCACGTTTACAAGGAGTTGTTTGACAAGCACGTGGGGAAGCGCTCGTACGACAACCCCCAGTCGTTGCCGGTAAGACCCGAGTCATCAGGAGACCCCATATCTGACCCTAAAAGGCACCGATGAGGCGCCCTCGATGTCCCGATCCCCTGAACATTGGAACGGCACCACAGCTACGCCGCTGAAATGGGGGTGGCATCGGTGTGCAGCCTTGATTGCCACCGCAGCATGAGCGCTTTCAGCCACGTCTCGCTATGCGCTCGTCCCCACCGTGGAGCTCCTGAGGGTCTTCCCTTCACGCGGCAGTTCAAGCAGGATTTTCCTTGCATTCATGGTGGGGATTTCCTATATTGCCTCGAGGAAATTGAACGGAGACGCTTGCGTAGCTTGAGGTGAGGTGTTTGGTGTATAGTCGCCGGGCAAAAATGAGGGCCGCAGCGGCACTTGTCGGCTGGATCCTGTCCAGGCTGGTGTACGGAGTTGAGCTGTCGCGCCTCGCTCTGTTGCGCCGCAGACCACGGGTAAAGGTGCAATGGGTGCGACGCACCCAGACCAGGTGGGGCGTGTGCCGGTGGTTTTTCCACGATGAGCAATCCTACTGCCTGACCGGTGCAAAGAGTGAGCGGCTTGTGGTGATCAGTCAACTCCCCCCTCTGAGCCGCAACTGAGGGGCAAAAGGTCGACGTATGGCGAACAGAAGCAGAGCGAGCGCTGTTCTTTGTCCGCGGTGCGGCAAGCTGGTGAGCGCGGACGCCGAGTTCTGCATTCACTGTGGGCAAAAGCGTCCGGGAGCTGGGGGCGCGCGGCGATGGGTGCGCCAGGCGTTCGGCGGGGAACTAAGGGCGGTACCGGCCCTCATCCTCATGTGCGCCGTCTTGTATGTGCTGAGCTTACTGATTGATCCTGGGGCGCTCCTCCACCCCCGCGGGCTCGCTGGTTTTCTTGCCCCCAGTATGGGCAGTCTGGAGCGCCTTGGCATGACCGGGGCCGTGGCGCTGTTCCGCGGCCGTTGGTGGACCCTCATCACCGCCATCTATCTCCATGGTAGCCTGCTCCACCTCATCTTCAATCTCCTCTGGATCCGGCAACTGGGGCCGATGGTTGAGGACCTGTTCGGCACACCTCGTCTGCTTCTGCTCTTCACTGTGTCCGGGGCGACGGGGATGCTCTTTTCCGGTCTCCTTGGAGTCGCTTTCACCATAGGGGCTTCGGGCTCAATTTTCGGGCTGATGGGGGCTTTAGTGAGCTATGGCCGGCGTCAAAGTGGGCTGCTGGGGCCCCTGCTTTATCGCCAGCTCCTTGTGTGGGCGATGGTCCTGTTGGCCATGGGCTTCTTCATGCCTGGCGTGAACAACGTGGCGCACGTGGTGGGTTTTGGCAGCGGCTTTCTGCTTGCCCAAACGGTTGGGCCACAGCGAAAGAGCACCACCCGTGGCGGCCTCCGCTTTGCGACTTTTGTAGTCATTGCCCTTACCGCCCTCTGCTTCGTTCTGGCCGTGGTCGCCTGAGAACAAGCCGGATTCAATCGTTTAGGATTATGGACGTGGTGGAACCGGGGAAAAACAGCCACCGCCGGCTTGTGTCAATGGCGCGAACGAGCCCGCCCGGTTGATGCAGGCAAGCACGAGCACCCACCAGCTGCATGCATATAGGAACCGCGGTGCTCGACAAGCAGGCGCCACATCAGCGCGACCTCAAGGCAAAGCCAAGAAGCCTCCTATTGGGGGTGCGTGGGGACCTCGTGGGTAGGGGAGAGGCAAGCAGGAGAGGAGGCGAGAGTCCGGCAGGAAACAGTGCATGAGGAAATTGATGATCCTGGTCTTCATCGCGGGGTGGTTTTGGGGCCCCGCGCCGTGTGGCAAGAGAGCCTGTGTGGGAGCCGACGAGTGCACCATCGGTGTGGCGTCCGGCCGTGCGACGCAGGATGGGCGCCCTCTGGTATGGAAGACCCGCGACGCCGACCAGGCGCACAACGAAGTCAGATGGGTGACTACCGCGAGCTACTCTTTTGTCGCCGTGGTCAGCGCCGGCAGTACGACCCCATGGATGGGGGTGAACGAAAGAGGCTTTGCCATCTTGAACTCTCAGTCCAGCGACCTGCAGGCTGGCTCCAGTGGTCCAGGAAACGGCACCTTGATGAAGGAGGCGCTGGGCAGCTGTGCCACCGTGGCGGAGTTTCAGGCACTGTTGGACCGCACCAACCTCACTGGTCGCACCACCCAGGCCAACTTTGCCGTCATCGACAGCACCGGGGCCGCCGCCATCTTCGAGACAGCTGGCAACCAGTACTGGAAGTACGACGCCAACGACTCCTTAGTCGCTCCGCACGGCTACGTGGTGCGCACCAACTTTGCTTTACACGGTGGCGGGACCAGCGGGATCGAACGCTACCATCGCAGTCTGAAGCTGATAGGGGACTTTTACGGCGGGGACAGCCTAAGCTATCGCAGCATCATCCGCACCCAGATGCGCGACTTTTCTGACGGCAACAGCAATTCGGTGCCTGTACCCTTTCCAGCGCGGTGGCTGAGCAACAGACCGTTCGGCTACATCTATTGCTACCTGAGCATCTGCCGCTCCACCTCCGTGTCGGCGGCGGTCATCCAGGGAGTGCTTCCTGGAGAGCCGGCGCGGTCCAGCACGATGTGGGCCATCCTGGGGCAACCCGCAGGTGCCATTGCTGTACCCTATTGGCCAGTGGGCAACACACCGGTGGAGGCGAACGGCGAGCCCACCGCGCCTCTTTGTGATGCAGCCTTGGCCATCAAAAACCTCCTTTTCGATTACACGGAGAATAGCAACTACATTGACTCCTACAAATTGCGCGATGGGAAGGGGGGTGGATTCTGGGCTAGGCTCTTTCCCGCTGAGGATGCCATCTTTGTTACCGCCGAAAGCCTGACGGTAGTGTGGCGCGGGGGTGCCGCGCCACCCCAGGAGATGCTCCAGGCCGAGGCGGTGCTGGCAGCACAGGCGTTGTCGGTTCTTCACCAGGCCTACGAGGATTATCTCACCAGCGTGATTGCTGCAGACCGGAGTGAAGGCCCAGGTGGCTTTGCGCTGAGCGAGCCGTACCCGAATCCATGGAACTCGGCCACCTCGCTGACGTTGACCGTCCCAGAGCCCGCACAGGTGCATGTCGGGGTGTACAACGCAGCGGGCCAAAAGGTGGTCGTGTTGCGGGAGGAACGGCTACCTGCCGGTGAGCACTGTCTGACCTGGGACGGGCGCAGCGGGGCGGGCGTACCCGTGCCCAGTGGTGTCTACTTTGTGCAGGCACGCACTGCACGGTGGCAGCAGACGCGCCGCTGTGTGTTGATCCGATGAGCGAGCGAAGGTCAAGGCCATGCAGTTTCGACTGAGTATTTGGGGCACGATTCTCTGGACAGCGCTGGGGTTTCTAAGCGGTTCATTGATGTTCTCCTACTGGCTTGGACGGCTGGTGGGCAAAGATGTGCGTACCGTCGGCGATGGCAATCCTGGTGCCGCGAACGCTATCAAGGCGGCCGGACCGCTGATAGGGGTCACCGGCGGTGTCCTTGACTTTTTGAAGGGGGCCATCCCGGTGGGGGCAGCAGTGGGACCGCCGTGGACGCACGGGACCACATCATGGAATTGGCACCTGGTGCCCATCGCAGTCGCTCCGGTTTTGGGCCACCTCTTTTCGCCCTGGCTGGCTGGGCATGGTGGCAAAGGGATCGCTGTCACCTTTGGCGTATGGGCTGGCCTCACTGGCTGGGAAGTGCCCAGCGTGCTGGGAGGTGCGTGCGCGTGTGGCAAGTTTCTCTTGCGCCTGCCGGACGCTTGGGCCGTCATCTGTGGCTTCACTGTTTCAGTCCTCTTTATCTGCATTAGAGCCGGCTTTGGCGCGCTCCTATGCGCAGCAATTGTGAACCTGGGACTCCTCATTTTTACCCATCGAAGAGAATTGAGGTTGGGAAGACAGCGTGGCACTCATCATTGATTCCTGGCGAATCCTGGCTTTCGTCTGCGTCCAGCTCCTGATCGCCGTCACGAACATGAGGACCGTCCCGCGGCTCAGCCGCTTCGCCCCTGGCGCCGGGCACCCCAGAGTCTCCGTGTTAGTGCCTGCGCGCAACGAGCAGGACAACATCATTGCGGCGGTATCCTCCCTGACCGCACAGGAGTATCCCGATTTTGAGCTCCTCGTATTGGATGATGAGTCGGTGGACGATACAGTGGCCAAAGCCTGGGCAGCCGGTCGTGGTAATGTGCGCGTGGTACAGGGCAAGCCGCTTCCTCCAGGCTGGAACGGCAAACCGTGGGCCTGCCACCAACTTGCTGCCGCCGCCACTGGCGAGCTGCTGTTCTTCACTGATGCCGATACCGTGCATCACCCGGAGACGCTTGCCCGGGCTGTGGCTGCCCTCCAAGAGCTCCGCGCTGACTTGTTGACGGCCATTACCGGTGTAAGAATGAGAAGCATGGGCGAACTGCTCACCGTACCCTTTCCCTTGTGGAGCATTTTCACTTTGCTTCCGCTGCCGTTGGCATATCGGTTGTGCAAGAACAGGGCGCTGGTGGCGGCCAATGGCAAGTTCCTTCTGATCCGCAGGAAGGCCTACGAACTCGTCGGTGGGCACGCTGCTGCCCGCGACCACGCCGCAGAGGACATGGATATTGCCAGACGTGTCAAGAAGGCAGGGTTGTGTTGGCGGTTGGTGAACGCCACAGCCTTTGTCTCCTCGCGCATGTATGCCAGTTGGTCTGAGGCGAGGCAAGGGTTTGCCAAGAACTATTTTGCCCTGTTTGATTATCGCCTTCTCCCAGCTCTGTTTGTTTGGTCGTGGATGCTACTCATTACCTGGCACCCGTTGCTCACGCTTCTCGCAGGACTCGGTAGAGGCGCCTTTGCAGGCTCAGTTGTGGCAGCACTGCTTACGGTGGGGGTGAATTGCTTTCTCTGGGTGCTGGTGGCAAGGGCGACAAGGATGCCCCAGGGCGTGGCCTTCTTTGGTCCGGCTATCATCACGGCCTCGGCACTGATCGGATTTGAATCCGTGGTGCGCATGTTGACCGGCACGGCGACGTGGAAAGACCGGACCTTGGCGAAAAGAAAGTGGCGGTTCGTGTGAGACATGGCTCTTGCGGTTGGCCCGTGGTATTTCTCCGCAACGGGAATGTACGAAGGGACAGAACGGAATCGATCATGGCAAGGCGTGGAGAAACGGACGGTCACGGGGTGGGTGGTAGGTGGACCTTGACAGGTGCGATGCTCCTTGCTGTCTTGGAGTTCGCATTCGCTTCTTATCCGGACCAGCAGTACATCCTGGAGGGGGCGGATTCGCTGCTTGCGGAGGCCACCAGCGTGATCAACGTGGTGAGCAGCGCAGACGGAGGAGCTCTCCAGCTCGTGGACGGCGCTCTCACCGGCAGCCTTGTGCTGAGGGTGCAGAGCGCCGTCTACCCCTTCGACGTCGGGCTCCCCTCCTGGAACGGCTCTGCGCCGGGCGATAGCGGCGCTTTTCGCGTGTTCATTCGTGTGCCCTATGGCACGGGATGGTCGCCGTGGTTGGAGGTGGGGTACTGGAAGGCGAACCTCTGGCCAGGCACCAAGTCCACCACCTTTGCCGGCGGCAGAATCGATATCGACACCATGGAGTTGTCCTCCTATGTCAGCGCCTGGCAGTTCAAGGTCGAATTCAAGCGGCTTGCCCCTGGCGTCCGGTCGCCTACGCTGCGCCTGCTGTCGTTTTTTGCCAGCGACAGCCGCAGAACGGCCGAATTCAACTTGAGCGAGGCGCTTGCTGACCGGCCACCGGCCATTTTTGTCCCGACGAGGTTCATTGCCCAGTACAAGGTGTCCCAGGAGTTCGGGGGCAGAATTTGTTCGCCCACCACTGTGGCCATGATCCTTGCCAGCTATGGGATCAATGTCGACCCACTGGCATTTGCCCTGGATACGTACGACCCGTACTGGCAGATCTTTGGTGTATGGCCGCGCGTGGTCCAGAATGCGGCGGAGCACGGTCTGAGGGGAACGGTGGCGCGGGTGCGCTCCTGGAGCCAAGCCTACCAGATTCTCGCCAGTGGCGGCCGCATCGGTATGTCCGTAGGCCCCCCTTTGTACCAAGGCCACCTGATGATGCTGGCCGGCTTCACCGCTGCGGGCGATCCCATCGTCCATGACCCTGCGCGCAGCACGGACGGCTATGCCCACGTGTTCAACAAGGCGGACCTTTCGCGCTCGTGGTTCGAGAAAGGTGGTGTGGCCTACGTCTTTACCGGCGTATGCACTCCGACCGCTGTGGCCCAGACCGGAGAGGGACAGAGGACCGGCGGTCCTCCAAGCACACTTGGGCTGTTGCCCGTCTATCCCAACCCGTTCTCGCTGAGTGGGGAGCAAGCGGGCCTTACCATCGCCTTCTCGCTGCCCAGGCCAGAGGTGGTCGCCGTTTCCATCTACAACGCAGTCGGGCAGATTGTGGCAGAGTGGAGTTCCCAGGAGTTTACCGCAGGAAGGCATGCGGTGCAGTGGCAGCCGGAGGCGCGGGTGGCCCCTGGGGTCTACTTCTACCGGGTCGTAGCCGGCAGGCAGATAGCCTGCGGCAGGTTCGTGATCACCAAATAAAGGGTTCTGACCTTTGAGCCTCTTCGGCGACGGCAACAACCTTTGCACCGTCCAGGGCAAAGGGCAGACGCGGTTCGCATTGGCTACCATGGTGCTCCTCACGGCTTGCCACGCAGCCCTGTCGGTGGCCGCCGATTCCCTCGTCTTTGTCATCCGCGTGGACGACGTCATGTCGCGCAACACGACCGTGCTCCCGCGCAGCATCGTGCCTTTTGCGGAGGCAGTGGAGGCACGCGGCGGAAGGGTCACCTGGGCGGTCATCCCGCACCGTCTGGTGGAACCAGAAAACCGCGACGGGAACCTGTGCCGAGAGCTCAGAGCCAGCCACGCCGCCGGCCATGAAATTGCCCAGCACGGATATAACCACATCTGCCCCGTATGCGGTCAGTTCCACGAGTTCCACTGCCCCACGCGAGGCGTCAGCCTCACTTACGCCCAGCAGGATAGCCTCATTCGCGAGGGAATTCGCCTGCTCCAGGACAGCCTGGGAGTGGTGCCCCTGACGTTTGTGCCCCCTTCGCATGTGGCAGATAGTACCACCTATCAGGTGCTGTGCGATCGCGGCTTCAGGTGGGTGTCCACAACTGGCCGGCCTTTTGAGCAAGTGCGCGGTCCTCTGGTCAACCTCGGTGTCGACTTTGACTACACCTGGAACTTGAAGCCTCAGGAGTATCGTGCCAAGCTCGCTGCGGCACTAAGCGCGGTGCGAGACGCCAAGGACTCGCGGGGCTACTACTGCATGCTTTTTCACGACTATTTTGTCCGTGCTGGCTATGAGAACGGCCTGGTCATCCAGTGGGTGGGCGAACTGTTGGACTCGCTCAATGCAGCGTATGGGGGTAGGGTGCGCTACATGACATTGAGCCAGGCAGGCGAACACTTTTGCAGCGCACCCTCTAAAGTAGAATTGGCAGAGGGTAATAGACCTGGACCGGTGGCCTTAAGTGTGTTCCCCAATCCCTTTGGGCTGCAGACGACTGTCGTGCTCCATCTGGCCAGCGACTCAGTAGTTCGCCTCACGGTGTTCGACGTGATTGGACGAGTGGTGGAACAGGTTGGCGAGGGCTCTTTTCACCCAGGCGCGTATTCAATAAGCTGGACTCCTACACCTGGACTGCCGTCGGGTGTCTATTTCCTTCACGCCCAAGGGAATGGATGGTGTTCCGTGCAGCGGTGCATTCTGCGCAAGTAAGCCCACACAGGTTGAGCGATTTTTTTTCTTGATTTTCACCGGGGGATTTGCTAACATGCTATGTCCGGCAGGGGAGGCACCGTGAAGCAGGCTCCATTCAGATTCGTTCTTTCACCGGAGGTCAAGGGAAAGGTGCTCCTTGCTTGCCTCCACTTCGGCCAGGTTGAAGTCAAAGGCTACTTTGAGCCCCTGTGGCGGGAAATCGATCAGCTGGCGGCAGAGCACCGAGCCCGCATTGGTAGTCTCGAGGCGGCTCTCCCCGTCCTCCAACCGGCACGCACCCTGTATCGACAGATGGGGGTCGATCCCACCAAGCACCGACCCTCCTCCGAAGCACTGCTGCGGCGCGTCCTGAAAGGGACTCCGCTATACCAGATCAACACGGTGGTGGACACCTGCAACCTCTGTTCGTTGCGTTTTCTATTGCCAATAGGCTTGTACGACACTGCCGGCATTCGCGGCCAGGCAGTCCAGGTACGGCGTGGTGTGGAGGGCGAAAGCTATGAGGGGATCGGCAAAGGGTGGCTCAGCGCCGCTGGCAAGCTGATTCTGGCAGATGAACATGGTCCGTTCGGGAACCCATCTGCAGATTCGGCGCGCACCGGCGTCACCCTGGAAACACGCGCGGTACTCATGGTGATTTTTGCCCCCGGGGGATATTCCAAGGAGCGTCTGCACGAGCATATGGAGTTTGCCATCAGCCGCATGGCGCGCTATTGCGCGGCTGTGTTAGCGGATCAATCGGTGATAAGCTGAGCTCGGACGCAAGGGAGATTGCTGCGCACCTGGCAGTGGAGGTGACTGTGCGAAGGATAAGCTTGGTGCTGATGCTTGCGGTATGCCTGGCAGGGCACGCTGCAGGGGAAAACTACCTGCTCAATGGCGGGCAGGAGTCCAAGATCCAGTATCGCCTGTATCAAAAAGTGGAACCGGCCGCGGGCACCAAGAGCCTCATCTTGAGCTTTGTGGTGCCGGCCTCGTTCGCTTCTCCCACCTACAATCAGACGGTCTCCGATTTTTCCCTCACCTTTGCGCCGCAGCCTGCTACCCGGGAGGAACAGGTGGACAAGCGGGGCAACCGCGTGGTAAAGGCGACGTGGGCTGGAAACTCTGGGTCGGTGGAGGCCACCGTGGCGATGACCGCGCTGACCACAGTAAAGCTCGAGCCCCTGCGCACGCAAGCGCCGTTTCCTCTCACCGGGCTGCCCCCGGACGTCCAGGTGTATCGTAACCCGAGTCCACAAGTGCAGAGCGGGGATGCGGCCATCGCAGCCAAGGCGCGAGAGCTCACCGAGGGCGCCCGCACAGAGTTCGATGCCGTGCAGAGAGTGCTTTCCTGGGTGGTCGACCACATGCAGTACGTCACGCCGCCAGCCCAGTACGATGCCCTCTACTCTTTCCACTCTGGCAAGGGGAACTGCCAGAACTACTCGCACCTGGCGGCTGCACTGTTGCGCGCCGTGGGGGTGCCGGTGCGCATCGTCAACGGAGTGACGCTCAAGCAACCCTACGACGTGCGGCTGCCCAATGGAGCCATTACCATGCGCATGGGCCAAGGCAGGCACTCATGGATCGAGGTCTACTTTCCGGACCTGGGTTGGGTGCCTTTTGACCCGCAGCAAACTGAACTCTTTGTGAGCAACCGCTTCATTCGCATCGAGGTTGGGGTGGACAACGAAGAGACGATCATGGATGGCATGATCCGGTGGACGCAGTCGCAAGGCATGAAGGGCCAGCCGCAGTTCGAAGAAAGCATAGAGGCCGACTTTGCGCACGATCGCGTGGTGCTGAACGCTAAGAAGGAACCGCACGGTCCGCGGAACATGCTCTTTTTGCCGGAAGTGCAAGCGGTGTTCCAGCCTTACCAGGCGCCGCCCCCTCCACCGCCGCCAAAGACCATCCCTGACCAGGAGATGAAGCAGCTCCGTTTCACTGTGCCCTTCGTCTACGGCAACTTGCTGTTCCCGGAGGGCGTGGACTTTATGGCGGCACGGGGCCCAGCAGTGGCGGGCGGGGAGAATGCCTTCGAAATGCGCAAGAACTTTATGGTGGAGACCGCCGAATACGTCACCACCCAGGCGGCCCAGTATGCGCAGATGTTCGTGCTCACCAAGCCCATCCGCCTGGCAAGTGTGGGGCTCGCGCTGCACCGCTTTGGCGGGGAAGGCTCGCTGTGGGTTGAGCTTTATAAAGACGATACCGGTAAGCCAGGGGCCTACGTGGCCACCAGCGAAATGCTCGCCGCCGATCAGCTCCCCTTGCGCCCCGGCTATCGCTGGGTCGACTTTCCGTTCCGTGGCGAGCCGCTGTTGTTGTCGCCTGGGCGCTATTGGATCGCCCTCGGCTTCACTGGGAGCCCCATCGTTAACTGGTTCTTTACCTACGGTAAGCCAGTCGGACCTCCGGAAGGGACTCGCTACAAGACCATCTTTGACGAGGATTGGAGCCGAGCGCTATCCTACGAGTTCAACTATCGCGTGCAGGGGATGACCACGCCATAGATGCCCCCTCAGGGAAACGGCCCGGCACAATAAAAACGGGCGGAGCGTCATGGCTCCGCCCGTGAGTTTTTCCGCCTCACGCCAGTCTACTTTTCCACCACCTTGATCAGCGTGCCGGCCGGTACTACCTCCTCCAAGGTGCGACCGTTGAGGACCGCCATGGCCGGGAGACTATCATCTGTCACGCCAAAACCCTTGAGAAGTTCCCGGAGGGAAGCCTCGCGCGGTGCCTGGCGCACGCGCAGGACGGCCGGCTTCACATTAATGCGCGCCGGGTCCGTCAGCTGCCGGAACTGGGACATTGTCCCTTGGAACACCGAGCGATACTGCGCAAACCCCGCCTGAAGCGTGTAACCGTGGAAAACAAACACGATGTTGTCTTTCTTGATAAAGTAGGACATCACCGAGAGTGCAGTTTGTTGCGAGACCAAATTGGTGACGAGGCGGTGCGCAGGTAGCCCATTGACTTGCAGGCCTGTCGACTCGACCACAGAGGCGCCGGTCTGCTGGACGAACTTTTCAGCTGCCTCCTGAGGTGTCTGCTCCTGGCTGAGCATGAACAGCATGACCGCATCTTCTTGTGGAGAGACCATCTGCACCTGTGACGGGGCGTTTTCCACATGCCAATTGGCTGGCACCGGGAACTGGAAGCGCATGGTGGGATGGTAAAAGACCCCGTCGGCCACGTAGCCCTGGCGCGGATCGTCGCCAAACACGAGACCGTCAATAGTCCGCAGATACTGCTCGGAGTTGACCGAATACTGCGGTGCTGCGACGGTCTTCTGCCATTGCGCGGCCAGCTTGCGGATGTTCTGGATGCGCGAAGGCGGGTTAGGATGCGTGGAGAACCAATCAGGCAAGCCTTGCGCGGAGCTAGGCTGGAGACGCTCCAGGGTGACGAAGAGATTCGCCATGTGTGTGGCGTCGTAGCCCGCCTTTGTGGAGTACGTCACTCCCAGCTCGTCTGCCTGTCGCTCATCGTCGCGGCTGAACTTGAGGAAGAGCATGCCCACGCCAAACTCCACATACGGGGCGTACTTGCGAAACTCCGTGGAAAGCCCCTTGCCGATCTCCAGACCGAGACCAGCCAGCATTGCCTTGCTGTACTGCTTGGCAGTGTGGCGTGCTGTCACATGGCCGATCTCATGCCCCATGACCCCGGCCAGCTCAGCCTCGTCGTTCAGGTAGGCCAAAATGCCGCGCGTCAAATAGATAAACCCTCCGGGCACCGCAAAGGCGTTGATCACCGGCGAGTCCAAGACCTTGAATGAATACGGGAGGTGGGGGCGATGACTGACGTGCGCCAAGCGCCGACCCAAGTCCTCCACATACGCCTGCAACTCCGGTTTTTCCAAGATGCCATAGGTAGCCACCACTTCGGGGTCAGTCTGCTTGCCCAGCTGGATTTCGTCTGCCTCGGTGAGGAGCATAAAGTCACGCTTGCCGGTCACCGGATTGACGGCACAGGAGACCACCAGAACCAGGCCCGCCAGAGTGCAAGCGAGTGCCATGCTCAAGAATGTGCGTGTGTTCATAGGGTTTCCCTCCCTTTTTCCCTATTGTTGTTTCGTGTCTTGAAGATAAGTACTGCGCGTGAATTGTGCAAGGACTTTTTGATGGGTGGGTGATAAACTTGCCTCCGTGGCCTCCTGGCGGGGACGCACCGAGGGAAGGCGGGGAAACCACAGGGTGTCCACTAGGGTTACGCGCGTTCGTGCGATTACATCTGCGGACGCGGCACTCAGGCTTATTCCAGTCGGCAGTTCGGTGTATGTGGCCGTTACCTGCCGCACAAACCTTGTTACTCCTCGGCACACGATGGTCGCCTTGAGGTCCACCGGCCCCTGGGGCCACGCAGTCCAGGCGAAGAGAATGCTGCGTTTTCCTTTGCGAAAGCCCAAATCAGAGCCCACGCTGTCAACCTTGCCGCTGTCTGCAGTGATGCTGATGTTGAGCGTGTAGGGCGTCGGATCATAGGTGAGCAGCCAATTCACCTCCACGGTGTCGGTGGGGCCGGGTTTGAGCAGCTCACTGCCCGCAAGGTGGACCCAGTCGGCGCGAAAACGGACAGGCAGCGAGTCCGCATTCACCGTGCCATGGTACTGTCGCTGGAGCGAGTCCACGGTGACCACCACACCACGCATGTACTCGTCGCTCCTCACACGCACCACGCTCTTCCCCTCAGGGAGGCGGTACTCGGCGGTCAGCCAGACTGTAGGTCGCCACATGTCATCGTAGGCCGGAAGGAAATAGAGGACGGCACCGTAGCCTATGGCTGCGCCGAGCAGCATGCTGCCAAACCAGGTGCGGCGTGCGACCTTCGCCCAGCGTGTTGCGGCCGGTACCGAGCGCACCAGATAAGCGAGGATGAATACTACCGGCAAAAGCCAGGCGAAGAGCAGGGCGGTAAGCAGGGCCGTGGTGCCCAATGACCGCCAAAAGGTGTCGATTTGGTATGCGCCGCGGGCGAAGAGTCGCCCGGCCATGGGGAGGGCCTCGATTAGCAGCAAGCGAACAAGAGGCAAGGGAGCAAGCACACCGAGCAGCAGGCGTGGCACCGGCGAAGTCGCTACAACCGCCGACTCCAACAGTAGCAGGCAGAGAGCCGGGTAGAACGCCAGTCGCGCGCTGAGCAGGAGCATTGTCGCCGTCCCAAGCGCAAGAAGGATGAAAGCGGTCAAGACGTAGCGCCACGCCTCGCGAGCAAAGCGCCACCGCCGGGTGGTCTGCAGACCCAGCCACAGCCCTATCAATGCCCACAGGCCCGCATAGCCCACGTAGGCCCACACATGCGTCATCCAAGGATGACGCAACCCTCGTAAGAGCTGCAGTAAAGCCTCGCCCACCTGTGCGCAGAGTACCACAAGCAGCCACAGCACCAACAGCTTGACAAAGCTGAACCTTGCCCTGGAGGCCGTGCGTAGCGAAGGATGCGCGCGGCGTGCCAGTAAGAACGCTGGTACCAGCAGGGCAAGCGAGGCCATCACCACCGCCAGGAGTACCCAATGAGGCACGAACACTGCCATGCCAGCCACGTCCCACAGCACGAAGCGGGATGTGGAGGTTGCCGGCACCCCGTTGCGCTGATAATGAAGCAAAAGCTCATCCACAAGACGGGCGTACCGGCCTAACTGGTCTTTGCGGATGAAAGCAAGGTTGTCCTGCGGCGTGTGAATCGGTGAGGTGTTTATGCCCGTGGTAAAGTCGATGGCGGGTATCCCCTTGTTCAAGAAAGGCTCGTGGTCAGAACCCGCGCCTTTGCCCATGCTGTTCAGGGCGGAAAAGTGCGGGGCGTAGCGGAGCAGGCGCAAGCCGTCACGCGCGTCGATGGCCAGTGCATCGCGCACCAGCCACCGAGGAGCTTGTGCCTTCCTGGTCTCGAACATGGGGAGGGCAGCACCATCAGCACCTGCCATGTCCAAACAGAGCATCATCCTGGCCTTCGTAAGCTCGGGAAAGTGCTCCACGAAGTAGGTCGACCCCAAAAGCCCTCGCTCTTCTCCCCCAAAAGCGATAAAGAGCATGCTGTAACGACGGGGGCGATCCTTCCACACTCGCGCCAGCTCGAGGGCGGTGGCCACACCAGAGGCATTGTCGTTGGCGCCTGGCACCTCTGGGGCGGCAGAATCTATGTGGCCGCCTATGACGATGAGCGAGTCCGTGACCCCGCGAAACAGTGCGACGGCATTGCCGCTGGCAGTGTTCAAATGAGGAGCGGCCTGGGGGGCTTTGTTGAAAGGCATGAAGTAGGCGGTGTCTGCCCCAAGGCGGCGGAAGTAGGCCAGCACCCACTCCAGTGCCTCCTTCTCCGCAGGCGAGCCCATAGGCCTCGGACCGATGGCCTCGCTCAGGTGGCGGACGGAGGCATAGATGCTGTCAGCACACGGCTGGACTTGTTGGGCCGCGGTGTTGGCGACCCAGCTCAGGGCGCCCGCAAGAAGCAGTCCTGCAGTGCGCGGTGCCCTTTGCAGGAGCGCGCGCACACGACGTGTGTGGGCCATTGAGGTCTCTCCTGTTGTGCGCGGGAGCAGCGTATCACCGCCAGCTGAAAAAAGCCGGAGGGCCGCATCCTGCTCCCTCCATGGCTCGGCCTGCCTGCTGCCTACCACGGCCGCAATCGAGCGCGGAAGGCTGTCTCACCCTGGCGAAAAGTGCACACACGCGCCGAAGGTGGTCTCGCCGTCATGGCGGGGAACTCTTCAGCGCACATTCTGGCCTGGCCAGGTCTGCGGCAATGGGTGTTGTGGCCTGTTGCCCAGAATGCTACTGGTCGAACACCGCCACCCTAACCTTGGTGCCCTCGCTTAGTGCGGCCAGGTAAGCTACCAGCTCCACCATCGCCTTGCTGTCGAGCGGCCACGGCACAGCACCCATGTGGTGTTCAAGGCAGTAGTTCACCTGTTGCTCCACGGTGACTACCCTTCCGTGCCGGAAACTGTACTTTGGGTAGTACGCAGTCACCCCCTTGAGGCCGGGTGCCCCCGTGTTTGGGTCGCGGCTCACGTTGTCCCGGATGTTGTGGCAGCTCAGACAGCTTTTCCCGGTAGTGCCGAGCGAGGGGTCGGCAAAATGCGTGCTGCCGCGCGCCGCCCACTCTTTTTCGATGCCCGAGGGGGTGGAGATGTTGACTTTTTTGCCGTTGGCCAGTGAGGTCACAAACAGGGCGATGGCGTTCGCGTCGTCGCTGCCGAGTTCCCAAGGCTGGCCGCGGCTCTCATTGACCACGGCAAAGTTATGGGTCATGGAGAGGGTGGCCACACCGCGCAGGACGTGTTTGTAGCGGGGATACGCCTCGGCGCGGGTCATCTCGCCACCCGGGTGACAAGATTCGCAGGTGCGACCATTGGTGCCGATAGTGGGCGAGAACCAGATCTCCTTGCCGCGCTGGTAGGCGGCCATGGTCGCGGCGCGGGCAATGCGGGACTGTTCGGGATCGCTCACATTATATGGCTGGGGCCGCGGCGAGCTGCACGCCATCAGACTTGCTGCGGCCACCAGCAAGGCCAACCCCTGCGCGTTCAACCTTTGCGTCCTCATAAATGGTACTCCGTGCCTGCTAAGGATCGAAACCGCGGTCTCAATGTACAACTTCTTATGAAAATCATCAAGAGGTTTGCCGAATCTGAAGGGGAGGGGAGCATTGGCACACCTGTCATCGGGCTGGGAGCAGCCGGGCTGGGCTACCCGGGGTGTTGTATCCTTGTTTTGCTGGATCGGCCTCTCGAACTGAAAGGGTACGATATGAACGGAAAGAATCAAC
>JAPDPR010000047.1:0-343 GCA_034506335.1 candidate division KSB1 bacterium | reverse complement strand
CATTGGCACACCTGTCATCCGCCTGGAGGCAGCCTGGCTCGGCCAACCTTAGGAACTCTTGGGATTGTTCGCCGCGCAGCAGGGAAGGACGCAGATGCCGGTTGCCGGTTGGTCCTGCACGTGCCCGACGCGTGTCGGGAATCATAGGAGCCTTTTGGATGCTGAGCTGGCCGGGAGGGGGCGTGCGTCGCTGCTGGACGTTTAAAGGCACGCGGTGACGCACGACCTCTTCGAAGTCGCGAACGTTATCCCTTGGCAAGCGAGCTCAGGCCTGTACCTTGCGAGTTACCGTCCTCGCTCCTCATGACAACGGTTGCCCCGCCAGAGAGAGTAGTTGCTCCAG
>JAPDPR010000046.1 GCA_034506335.1 candidate division KSB1 bacterium | reverse complement strand
GACCAATCTTGCCTTCATCGCGTGCCCTCCTCGGCTCGAGTTCATGATGCTCAATGGAACCACCACCACGAACCCACCCAAAGGAGGGCTCCGCCCAGAAACAGACAGGCCTGGACGCGCGGCACCTTCCGGCACCGCAGGCCCAGGCCTCTGCCTACCCTGTATGCACGCTATCCGCCCGCCGCACCCCCCACTCCGTGGGGGGGCACCACACGAGCTTCCTCACCTCACCGGTCTGGCCGGGAATCTTTGCAAGCACCAACTTCATTGGCCGCCACCTCTGCGGCATAGCGCCCTGACCTCGGAACCGGGCCGCAGCAGGGTCGGACTGAATGGCATTATGAGTATAGCAAAACCGATGCATATCGTCAACGGCAAAAAATCCGTGTCCACCGAGGGACGAGCACCTGCGCAATCCCCCGGAGGTTGGTCTCAAGGCCCCTGGCACTGTGGGCAACAACGCACCGTTGCTCCGCCATATCAACGCAGCAACACCAGCTTCTGGCGAGCAACGCGGGGGCCGTCAGGCGAAACAGTGCGCGCCACGCACCAATAGACACCCGAGGGAACGGGCAAACCGCTGGCGTCCACTCCGTCCCAGACCAGAAGGCTCCGCGTGCTTTGGATAGCCTCCTGCGCCACCCTCGCGATTTGTCGCCCAACCACATCGTAAATTACCACTTCCACAGGAGCGGGCGGCTCTGCTTCCACCACCAGGCGAAACGCACCGTTGCTCGGGTTCGGGTGAACAGAAACCTTCAGCCACCGGCCAATAGGTTGCTCGCCTACCGGGCGCGCAGAGGAAGGACCCAGCTGGCGCCAGACGTGCTTTAGCAGCCACTGCGTGCTATCTTCGGGGCTCGGCTCCCCCCAGAAAAGGTGCTCGCGGTTGTTGTGGTCAATAAAGAGAGCCAGGCACCCATTGCCATACCAAGGCAGAGCGACTGGTTCGCTCAGCTCGTCGTGATAGACGGAAACGTAGTGGGCAGCGCCGTTCAGAGGTTCATCTATCACCACGTGAACGACCCCCGAAGGATCAACCTCGGCCCACCGGGTCACTAAGGAAAATGAAACCCTAGGAAAGATCCTTCTTGGCGCGGACCACCTACTGCCGTCGACGGAAAAGCAGTAGTACAAACCCCATAACCACGGGTCGAGCTTGGACTCGGCCACTGCCCAGAAAACATAACGGCTTCCATCTTGGGCTAGCGCCAGCTTCGGGTGGTGAAGAGCATGATGGGCAACATGAACCACTCGCATCGGCGGCACCGTGCGCCCGAGGTGCGAAATCGTCTGCTCGGCGTAGTACACCGGGTGGCGGTTCTGGCGCAGGTCTGTCTCTGTCCAGCCGATCAGCACTGTGCAGATGGTGCTATCTTGGGAGCGCAGGGCCACGTCAGCATAGCCGATGCCCCCGCTCTCCTGGCCCACCCCATGGCTCAGGGCCGGAAAAGAGACGAAGGGCTGAGACCATTGGCCGTCGGCACACAAGGAAAACCAAAGGGCTCTGGGCCACATTGTGAACCAGTAAGCCACAAGTCTGCCACCAGGAAGCGGTAAGACCCTACCCGCAATGGCGTCCTCGCCCACCCCCCGCACCAACGGCACTGGCGGTGTCCACCGATCATCCCTGAGCGTGCTATAGTAAATCTCGGACGCGCCCAAAAGGCGGCCCCTCGGGCAGTCTTGCCAGATCACGTGCGGAGCAAAATCCTTCCCAAAGGTAGGCTCGGAGCCAGCAAAGATGACCAGGCTTCTAGTACTATCCCAGGTGAAAGTCACCGGCTCAGGCAATCCCCTCACACCCGTGCGATAGTAATGAAGCAGGTGGGAATGCTGATCCGTGACCAAGTTCGGCCACACGAGGTACACGGTGTTGCTCCAGTCTACGCCTGCAGCCAGTGCGGAGAATGGACGCGGCCATTCCAGGAGCACCTCTGGGGCGCTCCAATCCTGCGCCCCTTGGTCGCTGTACGCCAGGAGCGCTACCGGTATGGCCAACAATGCGGCCATTCCCCGCCTCGTGGGGAGGGGGAGCACAATGGCCCCCTCCCTGCTACGTCTACCAGCCAATTTTTTCCTCCAGGAAGAAGGCCGTCCTTTCACACTGTCCGTAGACATATTGCGGCACACCGTATTGCCTCAATTGCCACCCGTGGGCACCTTCGAGGTGCCCGGTCCAGGCCATCTTCTTGGAGAACTGAGCGTCGACACTGACCTCAGAGACCCAGAATCCGAAGTCACGATCACTCCACAGTGGAGACCAACTCCCTCCCCCGTGAGGCCGCCACGTCGCTGTAGCACTCACGTCCAAGAAGAAAATCGGTTGCGATGCTCTGGTAAGCGCACAGAAGAACAGGGTAGGCAGACCCCCTGGCACCGTCTCGTCCAAGATGTATCCCTTTGCGTCAATAGACACCCCGTCCTCTTCTATCTGATCCTCGTACTCCCATTCCTCCTCGTCCCTCGTTCCGCTCTCTGGGACCTGATCAGAGCCGGTGCCGTCCCCCGTTTCCCCGCCACCCGCTAAGCGCTCGCTCTCTGCTTGTGGAACCCCTCCATCGGAGTGCCTGGCCTCGCCCGGTCCGCTAATGTCTCGGGCGCACCCAGTATAGAAAAGACACCCCCACGCCAGCCACAGGACCAATCCCACCACCAGGCAGGCCAGCCCTGCGTTCGCCAATCTCGTATTCATGACTTGCCCTCCTCGGCTCGAGTTCATGATGCTCAATGGAACCGCCACCACGAACCCACCCAAAGGAGGGCTCCGCCCAGAAACACGCAGGCCTGGACGCGCGGCACCTTCTGGCACCGCAGGCCCAGGCCTCTGCCTACCCTGTATGCACGCTATCCGCCCGCCGCACTCCCCACTCCGTCGGGGCGCAGCGTGCGACCTCTTTCACCTCGCGTCTCCCAGCGAGGCACCTCTCCGACACCAACCTCATTGCCCCAGAGTTCTGTGCCCCGCCCCCAAAAGCGGGCCGGGCGCGGTGCCACCGATGACGCCAAAATCATAACAGAATCTGACGAAACTGTCAAGAAGAAACTCTTGTGGACATCAGCAGGGAATCTTCCCTCGCGACACCATATGGTGTGAAACAAGCGGTCCTCACGCTGGTTTCTCAGTCCCGCCGCTGCTTTGCAGGCGAGCCCGCCTCTTGAGTTCCCCCCGCACGCCCCTCGGTAGAACCGGGACGCCTGCGGGGCATTGCACCTCAGCCTCCGGTATAGTCTGCTATTCTCCCGTGCCTTGACGAACGGGCTCGTGCGGGACCTGCCTGTGGCAGACCTTGTTACGCCACCCCCTCCATCATGGAGGTTCCTCCGCGCAGCAGCAGGCTACTCGCCGGTACGCCCGTGCAAATCCGGGCCCGCCAACTAGGCCCACCAGGGCGCCCGGGGAACGATGCCCCCCAGCCGCCTCCGCACGTCTTCGTGGAGCGTTTACCTCAGCAGGACCATGCGCCGCGTCACCTGGGTGGAACCCGCTTTGCCCACACAGAGGTAAACCCCGCTGGGGAGTTTGTTTGCCACAAAATAGAAGGTGTGGGTACCCGTCTCCAGGAGCTCGCCCTTCACGATAGTAGCCACCCTTCGCCCCTGGACGTCAAACACTTCAACGGTAACAGGTTGCGGCCTGGTGAGATCGACCGTTATGTTAGTGACCTCCGCGAAGGGATTGGGTCGGTTGGGCCGGAGAAAGAACTCAGCAGGAGGTACTGCGCCAGTTCGTGGGTTCATGACACCGGAGCCCACCCGACTGATGCACAGCACCCCCCGGTCGCCAACCGCATACCCATGCACCGAGTCCACCATTTCCAAATCTTGCGGGTGACCAATGGACGGGGTGCGAAGAACGTTCCAGGTCTTTCCTGTGTCGCTGCTGACCGCAAGTATATCGTCTGGGTTTCGCCAGTCCGTCGGTGATAAGGCTGCCAGGACTATAGAGGGATCCTCTGGCAGAAACTCAAGATCCGCAAACCATCTATCTCCAAGTGACGGCTGGTGGGCCACCCAGGTGAGACCTCCATCTTTTGTCATGTACACAGGCCGATCACCTTTCCAGGCGGCCAGCCCCAACGTCTCATCAAAGAAGCGCACCAAGGTAAAGTCGCCGACGGCCAAGGGAAGCGGTTCCCACGAAGCACCCCCATCCACCGTCCTGTGCATGTAGAGGGTATCTAAGGGTACGCCAAAATATCCGTACCCTATGTAGCCAACCATAGGGGACAGGAAATCCACACCTCGCCAAAGATCTCTGAGGTGGGCGCCGACAAAATGGGATTGGTTGCGCTGCTGCCAAGTCTTCCCACCGTCGGCGGTAAGCAGGACCGGCAGTGGGGCGCGAGCCGGTGCATCGCCGACCACCACGCCATGAAGTGGATCGAACATCTCCACGTAGTTAAGAAAGTCAGTGATGCTCGTATCCGCGGATGCGTCAAATTGAATTTGCCAAGTCCTGCCACCGTCACTGCTATGGTACACCCTCCATATGTTCACAGCCCAAACGTGCACAGAATCCGTTGCGGACAGGTCATAGATTGCCCAGTCATCCCACGGGAACACGTCCCACCTGATTCCGCCATCTGTGGTGCGAAAAACGGCGGGCCGACCGCTCGCCTTTTCCACGCCGTAAAAGAAGACTGTGCTGCTATCGACCGCGTCCACCGCTGTACAGTTGGAAGCAAGCTCCAAACGTCGAAATTCCCACGACTGTGCGTACAACCGCCCCGCAATGGCTCCCCCGAGAGTGAAACCCGCAAGGTAACAAGACAGCACTAGCGTTCTCCTCATGGGCTAACCCTCCTCCTTGCGCTGGCTCACCGCTGCGCAACGCCAGGCACCTCACCGTCGAACCCTTCCACCGCATGCGCAATCTCTGTTCGGGTCACCTGTGGAAGATTTGGCACAGACCGCCTGCCGCCCCTGGAGTTCTCCCTCTTCCCTCGCCTCTCACGCGCCGCCTTCCACAGCGCAATCCCAGTGGAAGCGCCAACGGGGGAGCACATTTGCCCGCCGCAGTTCCGCAATCGCTGCAGCGCTCGCTGATCCTTGAACCGGCCCTCCGACGTGCCCAGTTCTGCCGGTGAGCACAAAGCATGTCCTAAGGCAATACGCGGTGCTCTTGTGGCATGGCTTGAACCTCCTCGGTATACGAGGAGTATGTCCCGTAAACGCGGCCCCTCATCCGATACCAGATTATTCTACCCTTGGGGTCTGGGATGGTGACCGAATAGTCAGTCCACGACTCCTGTTCCGGCCCAGTTAAGGTTGCCACCACCGTCCACGTGCCGCTGCCGATCTTCCGCTCGATAGAATAGGTATGCACGTAGTACCACGACCAGACGATCTGTGGGTATCCACCGCTGACGCGCACGCGAAAGTCTGCCGGCACGGGGACATCCGGAAGGGGCGGTTGGCCCGGAAGGTACTGGCACATTTCTGTAGGGTTCTCCCCGTAAGCCGACCAGTATCTCGCGCAGGTCTCACAGCTGATCACATAATCAGGCGGCCCCCCACACTGCATCCCCGCCTCCGCTCAAGGCGGGTTGTGCTCCGAGGGGAAGATATTATTACAGCACAGCCGGGTCAGAACCTTTTGATCCCCGACCGCCGTCTCTTTCTCCAAAACGCCGCTCTCCCCCGCAATCCTCTCCCCGCAGGCCAGCCACAGCACCAGTCCCAGCGCTAAGCAGCCCGCCCCGAAATACACCAACCTCGTCTTCATCGCGTGCCCTCCTCGGCTCGAGTTCATGATGCTCAATGGAACCACCACCACGAACCCACCCAAAGGAGGGCTCCGCCCAGAAACAGACAGGCCTGGACGCACGGCGCCTTCCGGCACCGCAGGCCCAGGCCTCTGCCTACCCTGTATGCGCGCTATCCGCCCGCGGCGCTCCCCACTCCGTCGGGGGGGCACCACACGAGCTCTTTCACCTCGCCACTCTTAGCGAGGGTCTTTGCAACGACCAGCCGCATTGCCGGCGACCTCTGCCAATCACGGCCGCGACCTCCGTAAAAGTATACAAAAATCGATGCAAAGTGGCAAGAGAAAACAAATTTCTTTCCCGCCAGCCGGCTCGCTTGCAGACGGGAGAAGCGCGGAGGCTAAGCCGGTGCCGCTCTCTATTGGCCGCGAAGCGGAACGCCATTCTCGGGAAGAAGGGCGCGTCCCTCTTCTTCAGGATCGATGAGCCGGCGGTTCGGCACGGCGCACCCTGAGGGAGAGAACTCGCCTCCGCGTGGCGCGCACCACCTGAAACTGGAACCGACCCACCTCCACCACCTCGCCGCGGTGGGGTATGCGACCGGTGTGGGAGATAATGAGGCCGGCGACCGTCCTGTGCTGTCCCCGCGGAAACCTCCAGCCCAGAAGGTCTCCCAGCTCTTCGACGCTCAAGGTGCCGTCCACCCAAAGGTCGCCGTCGGCAAGAGGCCGCCACAAGGGCTGACCCTCATCATGTTCGTCTTCGATCTCGCCGAAAAGCTCCTCCAGCACGTCTTCGAGGGTGACCATTCCTGCGGTGCCGCCGTATTCGTCCACCGCCACGGCCACCGCCACTCCCGCGCGACGGAATTCAAGCAACAACCGGTAGCACGGGCTCATCTCTGGCACGAAGATTACCTGCCGCACGATGCTTGCCAGGGAAGCGGGCCTGCTCAGCAGATCTCGCACGTGGACCACCCCCTTGATGTTGTCCAGCGTGCCCTGGTAGACCGGCAACCGGCTGTAGCCCGACTGCCTGAACAGCCGCTGCGCCTGCTCCACCCCCGCCTCGATGGGGAGCGCCACCATGTCGACGCGCGGCACCATGATCGCGCGCACCGGACGCGTTGTCAGCCGCAACAGGCGCGAAATCATCTCCCCTTCATGCTCTGCAATCGTACCGGCGGCAAAACTTTCGCGCAACAGCACCGCCAGGTCCTTGCGCGAGAAGAGCGCATAGGTAGCCCGCGCGTCAGCTGCCTTTGGACCCACAAGAGCCAACACAGCCCGCTGCAATAGAAAATTGACCGGCCAGAGGAGCAGCTCGAAAACACGCAAGGGGTACGCCACTGTGCGGACTGCCTGCTGCGCCCGCTCCCGGAAAAGGGTCTTTGGGGCAATCTCGCCCAGGAGAAGCAAGATTGCCGCAGAGGCGACGATGATGGTACCCGGCGAAAGGTGGGGTTCCAAAAGGAGCGCTGCCAGCGCCGAGAACACCACGGTGGCCGCATTGTTCCCCACCAGGGTGGTGAATATGAAGCGCTCAGGGTTGTGCACAAACCCGCAGGCCAGGCGCGCTCCACGCTTGCCGGTCCGCAGGGCGATCTCACAGCGGATGCGATCGGCGGCGACAAAGGCCGCCTCGGCCCCCGAGAAAAAGGCGCTCAGCGCCAGCGCTATGAACAAACCCGCTATTGACACCGCACTCGTTCCCCCTACGCCTCGCGCACGGTGGCCTGGCCGGCGGAAAGCTCGGCAACACGCTGCGCAAACTCTTCCCGGCGACTTGCCCGCACCGTCACCACCAGAGTGGCCTCTTGGGCGAAGGTACTGGCAACCACCTCGCCTTGCAACTGCCTCACAAGGTGAACTAGGGCGCCGTGCAGCGCATGAGGGGCCCTGACCACCAGCCGCCGCGTGACATAACACCGACGCACACCCGCACGCTGGAGCGTTTCTGCGGCGCATTGGCCGTAAGCCCTTGCCAGTCCGCCCATGCCCAGCTTGACGCCACCAAAGTAGCGAGTGACTACGACAATGGTATTGGTCAGCCCCCTTGCTTCGATGGCACTGAGGATAGGCCTGCCTGCGGTGCCCGCGGGTTCACCCCCATCACTCGCGCGCAGCACCAAAGTCGGGCCCCACCCAATGCGGAACGCGTAGCAGTGATGGGTGGCATCGTGGAAAGTGCGCCGCACCTCGGCCAGCACGGCCTCGGCCTGGGCGCCATCCTCCACCGGCCGCGCCCAGCCGATGAAGCGCGAACCCTTGACCTTTGTCTCGAACTCTGTAGGCCGATCCACGGTCAAGTAGACGTCCGCATCGGCTGTTGTGACTTCACTCATAAGGCCTTCGTCCTCTTTTTGCAATATATGCAATCGCGACATTACAGTCAACCTTTTTCGCTGGCCTGACTGGACGGCCGTCGGAAGGGCATCGACAGGCACCCGCATTACGGCGCCCACGTGCGAGGCACGGCGAGAGGACGCGCGGGCCGCTGCCGGGGCCGGGGAGGCCACTACCAGGTGGGCTCCCAGTCAGGAAAGACTTTGAGCGTGGACGTCCCTGCCGGGAGGAGCGCCCTTATGCTGAGGCCTGCAAAGTGCACAATTGGAACCCATTCATCCGCCTGGCTACGCCCATGCGGCCCTCTGCCCGCGTTCTCAGCCACCCCCAGAACCACTGGAACACGAATGCCCGCCTCAACGTGTGTGAAGCGGGCATCTTCTGTTGGCCAGATCGTGCGCTCCGGCCTCCTTGCGGCTTAAAGGAGTAGAAGGCACGGCACCTTAGGCGCGGGCGTGCTTGGCGCTCTCGCGGATCAGGCTCCGCCCGATGACGTTGCGCTGGATTTGGTTGGTCCCTTCGTAGATCTGGGTGATCTTGGCGTCGCGCATGTACTTTTCGATGGGGTATTCGCGCATGTAGCCGTAGCCGCCAAAGATCTGCACCGCATCGGTGGTCACTTTCATGGCCACATCGGAGGCAAAGACCTTGGTCATTGCTGAGACCTTGCTGATGTCGGTGGCCCCAGAGTCGATGTAGCGCGCCACGCTGTAGATGAGGGCGCGGGCCGCTTCGATCTGCGTGGCCATGTCCGCCAGCATGTGCTGGACCGCCTGGAACGCGATGATAGGCTGGCCGAACTGGTGGCGCTGGCGGGCGTAACTCACTGCCAAATCGAATGCCCCTTGCGCGATGCCCAGCGCCTGTGCCGCCACCCCAGGCCGCGATTTGTCCAGGGTCTTCATAGCGATGATAAAGCCGTGCCCCTCCTTACCCAAGAGGTTCTCCTTTGGCACGCGACAATCCTCAAAAATGAGCTCACAGGTGGCCGAGGCGCGAATGCCCATCTTGTCCTCCTTCTTGCCGTAGGAAAAGCCGGGCATGCCCTCTTCCACGATAAAGGCTGAGGCGCCGCGTCCGCCGCGTGCGGGGTCGGTCATGGCGATGACCGTGTAGATCTTGGCCACGCCGCCGTTAGTGATAAAATGCTTGGTCCCGTTCAGCACGTAGCAGTCGCCGTCCCTGCGCGCCGTGGTCTTGATTGCCTCCGCGTCCGAACCGGCCTCCGGCTCGGTGAGACCAAAAGCGGCCAGGGCCTCGCCGTTTGCCAGCCGTGGTAGGTAGCGAGCCTTCTGCTCGTCGTTGCCGGCGATGAGGATGGGAAAAGCCCCCAGCGCGGTACCGGCGAGGGCCAGCGCTATGCCCCCGCAGGCGCGTGACAGCTCTTCGGTCACAATGACCAGGTCCAACACGCCTCCGCCAAGGCCTCCGTACTTTTCCTCTATCCACACCCGGAAAAAGTCCATTTCGGCCAGGGTCTTGACGATCTCCCAGGGGAACTCCCCTGTTTGGTCGTACTTGGCAGCCACCGGTCGAATCTTTTCCTCGGCTACGGTGCGCGCCATGTCGCGTAGCATCTTCTGTTCTTCGGTCAGGAAATAGTCCATCGCGCTCGACTCCTCAGGGTTAGATGACCCGAAGACGCACCAGGGCCCCACGGGCTGCTCTCTGTTCGGCGGACTTTTTCGTGCGCCCCTGGCCCGTGCCGTACTTCTTGCCGCCGATGGTCACGGCCACGGTGAATACCTTGTCATGCTCCGGTCCGTCTTCTCGTTGTACAGAATAAAGCGGCAGGGGCATCTTCTCTCGCTGGCAATACTCAAGCAGCAGGCTCTTGTAATTTTGGTTTTCCTCCCGCTCCAAGATGGAGTCCAACCGGGAGATGACCAAGCGGTGGACCAGTTTTCGCGCCGGCTCCAGGCCGCCATCCAGGTACACGGCGCCGATGATGGCCTCAATGGCATCGGCCAGAATGGAAGGACGATTGGCCCCGCCCGCCTTGCGCTCCTGCTCGCTGAGCAGGAGATGAGGACCCACCTCCAGGCCCCGTGCCACATTGGCCAACACCGGACGGCTCACCGCCAGCGATTTCATCACCGTCAGCTCGCCTTCCGGGCGCCGGGGGTAGCGCTGGTACAGGTACTCCACCACCACCAGGGCCAACACCGCATCGCCCAACAGCTCCAGGCGCTCGTTAGCCTGGTAGCGGGGCTCGCCGCTTTCCACAAGGTAGGAGCGATGCTTCAGGGCCTGCGTGAGATGGGCAGGGTTGCGGAACTGGTAACCCAGCTTACGGCTCAAGGCACGGAGAGCATTCTCGCGCGGGCCTGGCTGGTGCCTGAACAGCCTCCGGAACATGGCGGGCAGCAGGCGCAAGGCTACCGGTACCTCCTCACCGCAAGGCAGACATTGTGCCCGCCGAAGCCAAAAGAGTTACTCAAAGCGAGGTTTACTTCCCGCGGCCGCGCGCGCTGGGGCGTGTAGTCCAGATCGCACTCTGGGTCCGGAACCTCCAAGTTAATGGTAGGATGAATGGTCTGGTGCACGATAGTCAGCACCGTGGCCACAAACTCCGCGGCACCCGAGGCCCCAAGCAGGTGGCCGATCATGGACTTGCTGGAGCTGATGGCCACCTTGTACGCATGGTCTCCCAGCGCCTTTTTGATCGCCATGGTCTCCACGCGATCGTTGTGCGGGGTAGAAGTGCCGTGCGCATTGATGTAGTCGACGTCTTCGGGCTGGACCCGGGCCTCGGCCATTGCCAAGCGCATGGCGCGGGCCGCTCCATCCCCATCCGGGTCTGGCGCGGTGATGTGGTAAGCATCGGCGGTAAAGCCGACCCCAACCACCTCGGCATAGATCCTCGCCCCGCGCTTGAGAGCGTGGCCCAGCTCCTCCAAGATCACCACTGCGGCTCCTTCGCCCATTACAAAGCCGTCGCGATGCAGGTCAAACGGGCGGCTGGCCGCCTTGGGGTTGTCGTTGCGGGTAGATAGCGCCCTCATGGCGTTGAATCCGGCAAACCCCATCCGCGTGCAGGAGGCCTCCGAGCCCCCGGTCACCATCACATCGGCATCGCCATAGGCGATCAGGCGAAACGCATCACCTATGGCGTGGGAGCTTGAGGCACAGGCGGACACGGTAGAGTAGTTAGGCCCCTTCAACCCATGCCGAATGGAGACATAGCCGGGTGCGATATCGGCAATCATCATGGGAATGAAGAACGGACTGATGCGCTGTGGCCCCTTGTCGAACAGTACCTTGTACTCACGCTCGAAGGTGTCCATGCCTCCCACCCCGGAGGCAAGCACCACCCCGATGCGTGTCTTGTCCTCGTTGTCCAGGTTGAGACCCGCATCCTTAAGCGCGAGATCGGAACAGGCCACGGCAAATTGCGTGAAGCGGTCCATCCGCCGCGCCTCTTTGCGATCGATATAGGCCTCAGGATCAAAGTCCTTCACCCACGCAGCGAATTTTGTATCGAACTCACTGGTGTCGAAATAGGTGACATAGTCGACGCCGCTGGTACCGGTGACAAGTCCCTGCCAGTATTGCTCGAGGGTAGACCCTAGGGGCGTAATGACCCCCATGCCGGTGACCACAACACGCCGTTTCTCCATGCACACCTCATCATTAGTTCAACAATTCGCGCCCGGGTACACGTGAGGCGCGCCCCACGCGGAACATGTAGCAAGCCACCGCCGCCACATCTCCACCGGAGACTGAACCAAGGGTAC
This sequence comes from candidate division KSB1 bacterium, assembly GCA_034506335.1. Lineage (NCBI taxonomy): Bacteria > Pseudomonadati > Candidatus Zhuqueibacterota bacterium. The sequence goes on along the minus strand of JAPDPR010000046.1, from coordinate 20,729 downwards.
CGGCACTCCTCGCGGAGAAAGCGGCGGTGGTCGAGCAGACAGAAAAAGTCCCGTCCGCAGACGGGACTAGGTTGACGAGACTACTTCTTCTCGGCCAGCTTCTTGTCGAGATATTCCAACGCCTTGCCCACAGTCGTCAACTTCTCAGCCTCGTCATCGGGGATTTCGATATCGAACTCCTCCTCGAAGGCCATGATCAGTTCCACCGTGTCCAAGGAGTCGGCGCCGAGATCATCGATAAAGGACGCTTCGTCTGTGACCTCGTTGGCATCCACGCCCAGCTGGTCGACGATAATCTCCTTCACCCTCTCCTTTACCTTCGGGTCAAGAGCCATGATTCACACCTCCTCTCTGGTGAGATAACTTTGCTTTATGGCCGTCGTCTTTCTTGCCGACAAAAAAACTGCTACATGACCATGCCCCCGTCCACCTGAATCACTTGCCCGGTGATGTACGCCGCCGCTGGAGAGGCCAAGAAAACCACCACCTCGGCCACTTCCTCCGGTTGCCCAACCCGGCGCAAGGGGATCACATTCAGGTACGACTGTCGGACACTTTCCGGCAGATTCTTGGTCATTTCCGTCTCAATGAACCCGGGCGCCACGGCGTTGACCGTGATCCCGCGTCCGGCCAGCTCGCGCGCCGCCGACTTGGTCAACCCTATGAGCCCAGCTTTGGAGGCAGCATAGTTCGCCTGGCCCACATTGCCAATCAGGCCAATGACCGAGCTAATGTTGATGATTCTGCCGCTGCGCTGCTTAATCATCACCTTGGCGGCCGCCTTAAGGCAGTTGAAGGCGCCCTTGAGGTTGACGGCGATCACCTGGTCCCAGTCGCTCTCCTTCATGCGCAAGAGCAAGTCGTCGCGGGCAATGCCGGCGTTGTTAACCAGGATATCCAGGCGGCCCAGGCGCTCTACGCAGGCGGTGACAAGTTGCTCGGCATCTGCGGCCACGGCCACGTCCGTGCGTAGGGCGATGGCTTGCCTGCCCATTGCCAGGATCTCTTGGGCAGTCTGGTTGGCGCTTGCTTCGTCGATGTCGGCCACGGCCACATGGCACCCCTCTCTGGCCAGTGCCAGGGCGATGCTTTTCCCTATGCCACGCCCTGCCCCGGTGACAGCGGCAACCATGTCCTGAAGCGATGCCACAGCTCCTCCTTTTCCCTCAGATCTGCGCAATCTCCTCCGCCGTCCCCGCCGTCACGCCCTTCACCTCGCGGTTGATCCGCTTCAAAAGGCCGGTCAGGACACTCCCCGGTCCGACCTCGTAGAAGATCTTTGCCCCATCGGCGATCATGTTCTCGACCGCCTTGTGCCAAAGCACTGGCCTGGACAGCTGTTCCAGCAACAGCCTGCGGATTTCGCTCGCCTTCTGCACGGGGTGAGCCGTGACATTGGCATACACGGGGACGGCGGCGTCGCGGATCGGGGCAGCCTCAAGCACCTCGCCCATGTGCTGACGCGCATGATCCATGAGCGGCGAATGAAACGCCCCGCTCACCACAAGCTCCACGACCCGCTTCGCACCCCGCGCCCGAGCAAGCTCCATAGCCTTTTGCACCGCAGGCACTGCCCCGGAAATTACCGTTTGCCCGGGGCAGTTGTAGTTGGCCGCTTGCACCACCCCTGCCTCTGAGGCCGCCCCACACAGTTCCTCCACCACGTCTGCTTCCAAGCCGATGATGGCAGCCATGGTCCCTGGGGAGATAGTGCCGGCCTCTTGCATGAGCTCGCCGCGCCGCTTCACCAGGCGTAGTCCGTCCTCAAAGCTCAGCGCCCCTGCCGCTACCAGGGCTGAATACTCACCCAGGCTGTGCCCTGCCGCCATGTGCGGCACCACGCCGCGCTTCCGCAAGAGCTCATTGGCCACCACCGAATGCACAAAAATGGCCGGTTGCGTGATGGCTGTCTGCTTAAGGCGCTCTTCCGGCCCATTGAAGGAAACCTCGGCCAGGTCGAACCCCAACATTTCATTGGCGCGTGCGTAGTAATCACGAGCCAACGCGGAGGCCTCGAAAAGGTCCTGCGCCATGCCCACGTACTGCGATGCCTGCCCGGGAAACTGGAAAGCTATCATGCTTCCTAGTGCTCGATCTGTTTCCGCAAACGCTCTGCCTCACCGCGTGCCGCCCGCACCCTGGCTAAGGCATCAACGTAGAGGTCCTTGGGCTCGAGCTTGATGGCGCGCTGGTACTCAGCTTCGGCCTGGTCCAGATTGCCCAGAACCTCGTGGGCAAGACCCAGATTGTAGTGAGCAGCCGAATTCCTGGGCTCAGCGGCTACTGCCTGGACAAAGGCATCCCGCGCCTCCTGCCAGAGTCCCTTTTGCGCGTACTTCTTGCCTAGGTCCAGCATCCCTTTGCCGCCCAGCACGGTTCGGCGCTCCACCACTACGTAAGGCGCCACTTGCCTAGCAAACTCCTCCACCGCCTCAGCCAAGAGGTCTTTGAGGATCTGCTCCCGCGGCTTGAGCGTACCGCGTCCCGCCACTACCTTGCCACTGTCATAGGTCTTAGTGCTGGCCTTGACCGCCACCAGCTCGCCAGTTTCCACCTTCACCATGCGAAAGGTGACCCCCACTGCGCCGCGCCTGATGCGGTACTCCTGGTCCACAAGCACCGTCTTCATGATCTCCTCGCGCACCTCCTTGTTGCCGCGGCGCACGGTGCGATACTGGCCAGTGCCCACCTTCCGTTCCACTTTCTCGGTGCCCACCTGGTCCGGTTCCAACGAGTAGGCGGTCACCTCCCCGAAGATGAGCGCGTCCACCCCCAACAGGCGTCCTGCTTCCTTGGCGGTCGAGGCATCCACAATGCCGGCCATGGCCAGCTTGTGCTCTTCCAGGATCTGGACCACCTTCTCCCGCTCCACGATGTGGAAGAACTTGCTCTCGAATAGGCGGGCGGTCAACATACTGCCGGCGATGGCGCCCGAGTTCTCCGGGCCGATAAAGTCCACAATCGCGATGCTCTTGATGCCGGTAATGTCCACCTGGGCAGGCTTGGTGACTGGTACCGACACGCGCGGCGCCGCGCAGTGGAGGCTCAGGACTAGCGCGACGAGAAGAATCACACGGCAGGCTATTTGACGCTCACTCATGGTACCCTCCCCGCTCCACGACTCGGAACGTGCCCTCGTAGGCGATTCACCCGAGGTGCCGCCTACAACCTCACGGCAGCCGAGGCCCAGGTAAATCCGGCCCCGAAGGCGACCAGTACCACCACATCCCCCTCCTTTACGCGGCCCGATTTGCGTGCCTCATCAAGGGCGATGGGGATACTTGCAGCGGAAGTGTTGCCATAGCGGTCCACATTGACAAACAACCGTTCCTGAGGAATGCCAACCCGTTTGGCGGTGGCGTCCAGGATGCGCCGGTTGGCCTGATGCGGGATGAGCAGGTCCACCTGATCACTCTGGAGTCCGGTCTGCTGCAGAATGATTTCGGCGGCATCGCCCATGGCGGTCACGGCGTACTTGAAAACCTCCCGCCCTTCCATCTTGATGAAGAACATTCGCTCCTTGATGGTCTCTGGCGAGGGGCGGTGCTTGACCCCGCCGCCAGGCATGTACAGAAGGTGGTTCAGGCGTCCATCGCTTTTCATGTAGGTGCCCAGCACCCCCCGGTTGCCCTGAGCGGGCTCCAACACCGCTGCACCGGCGCCGTCGCCAAAAAGCACGCAGGTGGCGCGGTCCTCATAATCGGTGATGAGCGACAGAGTCTCGGCGCCCACTACCAAGACGCGTTTTGCCTGCCCGGTGCCGATGAGGGCATCACCCAAGGCAAGGCCATAAAGGAAGCCAGAGCAGGCAGCGGCGATGTCAAATGCCGCGGCGTTGGTGGCGCCCAGCTTTTCTTGGACAAAGCATGCGGTCGAGGGGAAGCCCACGTCGCCGGTGACCGTGCCCAAAATTATGACGTCGATCTCCTCAGCACGGAGGCCGGCATCAGCAAGCGCACGGCGGGCCGCCTCAGTGGCCAGATCAGAGGTGTACACGCCGTCGGTGACCACATGGCGGACCTCCATGCCGGTCCGCTCCTTGATCCACTCGTCGGAGGTCTCGACAATCTTTTCCAAGTCTGCATTGGTGAGAAGCCGTTCCGGTACCGACATCCCGGTACCGGTGATCATCGATTGGGGTTGCTTAGCCAACTCGTTCTCCCGACAGTTGCTGCAGTTCCATCGCAATATGGTCGTTCACTCGTTCCCGCACCATTCTTATCGCTTCGCGCACCGCATTCTTCACTGCCCGGGGGGTGGAGCGCCCGTGACCCACGATGCAGACACCGTCGACTCCCAGCAGGGGGGCTCCGCCATACTCTTGGTAGTCAAAGATCTTGCGCAATCCTTCGAAGGTGGGCTGAAGAAGGAAAGCGCCCAGCTGACGCAGCGCATGCTTGCCGATCTTGCGCCGCAAAATGGAGCGGTACAGGCGGTCAACGCTTTCCGCAAACTTGACCAGAATGTTGCCAACAAAGCCGTCGCAGACCACCACGTCTGCGCCGCCCTTGAGCACATCTCCGCCTTCGATGTTGCCGACAAAGTTCAGCTTGCTCCTGCGCAACAGACGATGGGCAGCCAGGGAAGCTGCATTCCCCTTAGAGTCCTCTTCCCCCACGCTGAGCAAAGCCACGCGCGGTTCGGTGCGGCCCAGCACATGGCGATAGAAGATCGCGCCCATTAGAGCGAATTGCAGCAGGTGGTGCGGCTTGCAGTCCACATTGGCCCCCACATCCAGCAACAGGGTTGCGCCTTCCAAATGCGGCAGAAGCGCGCCCAGTGCCGGGCGGGCGACTCCTGGCAAACGCCCCAGATTCCACACCGCCGCAGCCATGGCCGCGCCTGTATTGCCAGCGGTCACCACCGCGTCCACTGCCCGCTGCCGATGCAGGCGCATGGCCACCGCGATCGAGGCATCGCGCTTGGCCCGCAGGGCAGCAGCTGGCGACTCCGCCATCTCTATCCGCTGCGACGCATGGTGCACCCGGATGGGCAGCTCGGCGGTGCGAAAGTGTCGCCCAAGCTCACGTCGAATCTGTGCCTCATCGCCCACCAGGACAATTTCGCACTCACCGCGCGCGGCACGTGCCGCCTCAACGCCTCCGTGCACAATGTCGGCCGGGGCATTGTCGCCCCCCATGGCATCCAGCGCCACGCGGACCGTCCGTCGCTGCTCCATGCGCCACCCAGGTCAAGCCACCAGCCTAAGCCTCGCGCGGCAGAAACACCGACCGCCCTCGATAGTAGCCACAGCTCGGACATGCACGGTGCGGCTCCTTGGGCTCGCCGCAGTTCGAACACTTGCTCACCGTAGGAGCCGCCGCCTTCCAATGCGTGCGACGTTTATCCCTGCGCGAGCGCGAATGACGTCTCTTTGGTAGTGGCATCTGTTCCCAATTCCCTTTCCGTTACTCTTGTACGCCCCGAAACTTTGCCAGCTTTGCCCACCGCGGGTCAATCTCTTCAAACTGGCAGGTGCACGTTTCATAGTTCAAGTTTACACCACAATGGGGGCAGAGCCCCTTGCAGTCCTCTGAGCACAGCATCTTGATCGGCAGCATGACGATCAATGTCTCCCGCACCTCGCGAGCGATATCGATCTCGGTCTGACCGGGAGCAAGAAGGTACACATCCTCCTGCTCCTGGGCGACCAGCTCCGGCTCCGGGGTGTAAATCCACAGGCACTCTTCAGCAAAGGTGCGCTCAAAAACAGTCAAGCAGCGATCGCAGGTAGCCAGGGCGTGACCGCTGACTCGCACCCGCAGATAAACCTCGCTGCCTATCTTGTTGATGCCACCATGGACGCCCACCAGGCCGCGGTAAGGGGTGTAGTCCTCAAGGTCGAGCGCATCACTACTCGACTCCAAATCCACCGGCCTGACGGCCTCGTCCAGGTCGCCAATAAAGATTTTCATGGGTTCACCCCAAAAATTTGACTGCAAATTTACCAATAATTGCCTTCATTGTCAAGCACAAAATTCCCCCGCCCGGAAGCTTCAGCCTCCGTCAGCATACCTAACCCCTTGTCTCTCAAGGCCCTACACTCTCCATCTCTCCCCCTCCCGAGACGCGAGAAAAATGAACGGCGTTCACCTTCTGCCCCCTCGGAAGGCCGAAAAAGCAGGTACTGACGGTTCCGGCTCGGGCTTTTCTCTGGGGAGGGACCGTGCAGCACCACCAGGGTTTGTCAAGAGGCGATGTTGGCGCGTCGGGCAAGGAAGGTCGCCTTACTCGGAGCCCACAACCTCTTCACTTCTTGGGTTGTGCTGAAGAGCGACCGGCGGTGGCTGGCTTTCTCCCGTCTTGCCTCGGCCATGCCTGGGCTTACTGGGGTGCTGGCGTTCAGAGCCCGCTCTCAGCCCGCAAGAGCTCCTCAGTACTGAAAAAGAAGGAAATCTCCCTGGCGGCGTTTTCAACAGAGTCAGAGCCGTGCACAAAGTTGCGCCGAATGCTTTCCCCAAAGTCGCCGCGCAGTGTTCCTTTGGGGGCCTTTTGTGGGTCTGTGGGGCCAATGAGCTCCCGGAACTTCTCCACCGCATTTGGGGCTTCCAGGACCAGCGGTACACACGGGCCCGAAGTCATGTACTCCACCAATTCCTGGAAGAAGGCCTTGCCCCGATGCACGGCGTAGAATTCTTCCGCCACCGGCCGCGAAAGGTGGGTCATCTTCAGGGCCACAAGCCTAAAGCCCGCCTGCTCCATGGCAGCAATTGCCTTGCCGATCAGATGCTTTTCTACACAGTCCGGTTTCAGAATAGCCAAAGTCCGTTCCATGCCTCCACTCCACCGCTCACAGTAGCCGCTCAGTAGGTTTTGCTGGTCAGCTGCCTAGCAATGTCTTTCCCACCTGCAGGCCGACGTGAAAGGCCTTCAGGTTAAGCTCTTCGGTACCCTTGGGCACGCGCGCGCGGATGGCTGCTTCCATCGCGCCCTGGCTCACCACGCCCGTGATCGCGGTGATAATGCCCAAGGCGACGATGTTGGCCACCAGCGCCCGTCCCGTCTCCCGCTCGGCAATGGCCACCATGGGCACGCGGTACACCTTGAAGCTCCCCTCGGGCACGCGCTCCACTGCTTCTTCATCCACCAGGAGGATGCCCTCGGGCAGAAGGTCCTTGACATACTTGTCGCAGGCCTCCTGGGTGAGGGCCAAAAGCAGATTAAGGCGCGTGGCCTTGGGATAATCGATCTCCTCGTCGGCAATAATCACCTCTGAGCGACTGGCCCCACCGCGCGCCTCGGGGCCATATGACTGACTCTGTGTTGCGTTCTTTTCATCGTAGATAGCGGCGGCCTCGGCCAAGATTTTTCCCGCCAAGACCAACCCCTGCCCTCCTTCTCCGCTCAAGCGTATTTCATAGCGAAACGCCATCTTCGCACCTCCTGCACTCCAGCGCAACGTGAGTGGGTTTTAATGCTTCTGCGCCCGCTCACGCAGACTTTGCACCAGCTTCTGGTAGGTCTCCACGTACTCCGGCCGATCCACATCCACGAACACACCGGTGATGATCTTGTCCTGCAGCTGCTCTGGGGTCAACTTGCCCGCCTCCTGCACGCTCACGGTATGTTCCTTTTGCCAGCGAATCATATCCACGCCGGTGCCCATACGGTTGCGTCGGCCATAAGCGGTGGGACACGGCGTGAGGACCTCCACCACCGAGAAACCGCGTTTCAGCAACGCCCTTTCGATGAGTTTGTCAAGCTGGAACACATGGTAGACAGTGCCGCGTGCCACGAAGCTTGCGCCGGCCGCCTCGGCCAACCCACTGATGTTGAAAGAGGCCTCTACACTCCCATAAGGGGCGGTGCTGGCCTTCATCCCCATAGGTGTGGTGGGAGAAACTTGTCCACCGGTCATCCCATAGATATTGTTGTTGAAGATGACCACCGTCATGTCGATGTTGCGTCGCGCAGCGTGGATATAGTGGTTGCCGCCGATGGCCGTGGCGTCGCCGTCACCTGTGACCACGATCACGTGCAGCTCCGGCTTGGCCATCTTTACGCCTGTGGCGAAGGCGATTGCACGACCGTGCGTGGTGTGGAGGGTGTTAAAGTCCACATAGCCTGGCGTGCGACTCGAGCAGCCGATCCCTGACACCATGCAGATCTCGTCTTTGGCCCAACCGATCTTGTCGATGGCGCGCAGGATGCTTTTCAAGACGATACCGTTGCCACAGCCCGCACACCAGATGAGGGGGAACTTGCTTATCCGCAAATACTTGGTGTAGTCGATCATCTGGCCACCTCCTTGATCGCCTGCAGGATGTCCTGCGGTGGGATGGGCTCGCCGTCAACGCGGTTCAGCCTGTGGACGGCTGCTTTGCCGCAAGCTGCCCACTCGACTTCATGGGCCACCTGACCCATGTTGAGCTCCGGCACGATGATGTGGTCCACCTTCTCGGCCAGGGCACGCACTTCTTTGTCAGGGAAGGGCCAGAGCACCAGGGGTCGGAGGAGGCCGACGCGAATCCCCTCCTGGCGCGCAAGGGCCACCGCCCGGCGTGCCGCACGTGCCGTAGAGCCATAGGCTACCACCCCAATCTCCGCATCCTCGAGCTGGTCCTCCGCCACCTCCACGATCAGGTCACGGTGGCGCGAGATCTTGCGATTCAGCCGCCTGATCAAGCGATCAATCTGCACCGGGTCATTGGTGGGAAAACCCGTCTCGTCGTGGCAGAGGCCGGTCACGTGGAAGCGGTAACCCGTGCCGAAACTGGCCATGGGCGGGATATCGTCCTCAGTGAACTTGTAAGGCAGAAATTCCTCGGGCGGGCAGTGGGGCATTTTGCGCTCGTAGACTTCGATCTCGCCTGGTTCAGGCATGACCACCTTCTCGTTGACATGAGCAATGATCTCATCCATCAGCAAGATGACTGGCGTGCGGAAGCGTTCGGCAAGATTGAAGGCGCGCACCGTCAAATCAAAGGTCTCCCGCACGCTGTAGGGACACAGGGCGATGATCTCGTGGTCCCCATGCGTACCCCACCTGGCCTGCATGACGTCCATTTGCGAAGGCAAGGTGGGCAGGCCAGTGCTGGGGCCGCCGCGCTGCACATCGACGATCACGCAGGGCACCTCGGCCATGGCTGCGTAGCCGATGTTTTCCTGCTTGAGAGAGAAACCTGGTCCACTGGTCGCAGTCATCGCCTTCGCGCCGGCAAGCGAGGCGCCGATCACTGCCCCCATCGCACCTATCTCGTCTTCCATCTGTATAAAAGCCCCGCCCACCTGCGGCAATCGGTAGGAGAGAATCTCGGCAATTTCAGACGATGGGGTGATAGGATAGCCGGCGAAGAACCTGAGCCCTGCCGCCAACGCACCTTCGGCACAGGCATCGTTGCCGGTCATCACCTCAATCCTGGGGCGCTTCTGTCCCTGCATTGACCCTTCCTTTCCCATTCTTCTCGCGGTTCGTCAGGCCACCTTCTTCTTGCGCCGTTGCCCGACCACAGTGATGGCAAAGTCCGGACAGCGCGCATCGCACAGCTGACAAGCTGTACATGCCTCCAAATTGACCACCACCGGGTAGTTCCGCTCCATGGCCAATACATTCTGTGGACAAAACTCCACGCAGATGCCACACCCCTTGCAAAACCTCTTGTTGATGCGAATCTGAATTCCTTGCTCGTTGTCCTCTTCGCTCATTTGAGTGCTCCCGTTCCATCTCTCATGGCACTATTCGCGTGCCGGTCAACCCGTCCAGGGCATCAGGCATGCCCTGGATAGAGGTAATCACCACCAGCTTTCCCCCCCATTGCAAGAAGTCGATGGCAGCCTCGATCTTGGGCCCCATGCTCCCTGGCGGAAAGTGCCCCTCGGCCAGGTACTTCTTGGCCTGCTCCAGCGTGAGTTCGTTCAAGTCCTGCTGGTGGGGCGTGCCGAAGTTGAGGGCCACCTTGTCCACGCCGGTGAGGATGTAGAGCTCAGAGGCGCCGAGGTCGCGTCCTAGCACCGCTGCGGCCCGGTCCTTGTCAATGACCGCGTCCACGCCCTCAAGCGTGCCATCTTCCTCCACGTACACGGGAATGCCCCCGCCACCGGCTGCAATGACCACAAACCCCAATTCCACGAGGCGCCTAATGCACTCTTTCTCCACGATCGCCCTGGGCAGAGGAGAGGGCACCACGCGGCGAAAACCCCGCCCTGGGTCGCGCTTGATGACCCAGTTACGGGTGCGCATCAGCTCCTCTACTTCATGCTCGTGGTAGAATGGGCCCACGAACTTTGTGGGGTTCAGGATGGAGGGGTCATCGCGATCGACGATGACCTGCGTAACGACAGTCACCACTTGCCGATTGATGCCACGTTTGATGAGCTTGTTCTGGAGCGACTGCTCGATCATGTAGCCCATTCCCCCTTGCAAGTCGGCCACGATCACGCCCAGCGGTACCGGAGGAACCAGATGCCGGGCCTCCTCCACTCGAATCAGCGCGTTGCCGACCTGGGGCCCGTTCCCGTGTGTAACTACTACCCGGTAACCTTTTTCAATGAGGTCCGCCACTCCGACGAGGCTGCGCCGCGTGTTGGCAAATTGCTGCGTGATGTTGCCCTCCTCAAACTCCCGGGTGATGGCGTTTCCGCCCAGGGCGACCACAGCGATTTTGCCATTGTCAGCTCCCATACGCACCCCCTTTGGCTCTTGCGCTGGCCTGCAGTCAGTTCCCCGATTGCAGGGCCGGCACTTCCTTGAGTATCTCCTCCAGGGTGGGCGAACCGATCTCCTGCAGCTCGTAGCGCACGCGCACTGCAGGATGCTTCATCTTCACCACGCGCCGCAGATCAATGGGCGTGCCGACGATCACCACGTCGCAGTCGCACGCATTGATCGTCGCCTGAAGGTCCTTGATCTGCTTCGCTCCGTACCCCATCGCCGGCAGCACGGAGCCAATTTCTGGATATTTGGCAAAGGTCTCCACCAAGCTCCCTTTGAGGAACGGCCGGGGATCCACCAGCTCGCAAGCGCCGTACTTCTGCGCGGCCACCACCCCCGCGCCGTAGCTCATCTCGCCATGGGTCAGCGTGGGACCGTCTTCCACCACCAGCACCCGCTTGCCCCGAATAAGCTCCGGCTTGTCCACCGTAATGGGCGAGGCGGCATCCACCACCACGGCACGCGGGTTGACGCTGGCGATATTGGCCCGGACCGTCTCGATGTCCTCAAAGGCCGCGGTGGTTTCCTTGTTAATGACCACCACATCCGCCATGCGCAGATTGGTTTCGCCCGGGTAGTAGGTCACCTCGTGCCCGGGGCGCAACGGGTCTACCACCGTGATGTGCACCTGCGGCTTGAAAAACGGAATGTCGTTGTTTCCCCCATCCCATAGAATCACGTCAGCTTCCTTCTCCGCCTCGGCCAGAATGGCCGCATAGTCGACCCCGGCATACACCACGGTGCCACGGTCCAGGTGCGGCTCGTACTCCTCGCGCTCCTCAATGGTGCATTCGTGCCGGTCGAGATCTTCGTACGTAGCAAAGCGTTGTATGCGTTGCTTCCTCAGATCGCCGTAGGGCATGGGATGGCGAACCACCACCAAACGTTTTCCCATCCTGCGCAAAATGTCCGCCACGCGCCTGGTAGTCTGACTCTTGCCGCAACCGGTGCGCACCGCGCAGATGGCCACCACAGGCACCTTGCTCTGCAGCATTGTCGCCCGTGCACCCAGCAGAACGAAGCCGGCCCCAGCAGCATTGGCCTGCGCGGCCTTGTGCATCACATACTCATGCGAAACGTCACTGTAGGAGAAAACAACCTCGTCCACTTGGTTTTCAATAACAAGTCTATCGAGTTCTGATTCTGGATAGATTGGGATGCCTCGTGGGTATGAGGGGCCGGCCAGTTCAGGTGGATAAATGCGTCCTTCGATGTCGGGTATCTGGGTGGCAGTGAAGGCCACTACTTCTGTGTCTTTAGACTCTCGAAAACACACATTGAAGTTATGAAAATCACGACCAGCAGCACCCATGATGAGGACACGCTTCTTCCTCGCCATACACCCTCCATGCTTGTCCAACCTAACTACTCACTCACCCCCCATTGACCAGCGCGACGTGGCCCTGGTGCGCTTCTGCGAGCCAAGAGAGAAGGGCCTCCCGCACCTCCGCTGCGGATTTCATGCTCATCACCTTGGAGCGCAGCGCCTTTGTGCCAGGAATGCGCTTCAAATACCACCCCAGGTGTTGGCGCATGCGCACCACAGCAACCTCCTCAGGGTGGTGCGCAGCGGCCAGCGCCAGGTGCCGCAGACAGGCTTGGATGCGCTCAGCAGGAGAGGGGGGCGGTGTCTCCACCCCACCGGCCAGGACCTGGTTGATGTGGCCGAAAATGAAAGGGTTGCCCAAGGCGCCTCGTCCTACCATGACCAAGTCGCAGCCGGTCTGCTTCAGCATCCGCTGTGCCGATGCGGCGTCCACCACGTCGCCATTGCCAATCACCGGCACTGCCACCGCTTCCTTGACCCGGGCGATGACCCTCCAGTCGGCGCTGTGCCGGAACATGGCCGCCCTGGTACGCGCGTGTACGGTAATGGCCGCCACACCGCAATCGGCAAGCAGGCGCGCGAGCCGCGTCGCATCGGTGTCGTCATGCCAGCCGGAGCGCACCTTGGCCGTAACCGGTATGGGGGAGGCAGCCACTGCTGCCCGACAGATGGCCGCGACGCGCGCCGGGTCTCTGAGCAGCGCCGCCCCCGCGCCCTGGCGCACCACCTTTGGCACCGGGCACCCGAAGTTCAGATCGATGAGCTCCGGGCGGAACTGCGCCACGATCGCCACAGCCTCCGCCATGACCCCGGGGTCGGCCCCAAACAGCTGCACCCCTATGGGACGCTCCTCTTCCCCAAAACGCAGATGGTCCAAAGTTCTGGCGTTCTTCCGCACCAATCCATGGGCGCTCACCATCTCGGTGAAAACCAATGCCGCGCCAAAAGCGCGGCACAAGCGCCGAAATGGGGCATCCGAGAGGCCCGCCATCGGGGCCAACACCGCCTTTCCGTCCAGTTCCACGCCGGCGATTGCCATAGGTGGGCAATATATGATTTTGCCCGCTAAGTTGCAATATCTTTTTTGTTGCTTTTTGCCAAATACTTTTATATAATTAAGGCCCGTTGAATCGCGAGGACAGATGACCAAATGGGAGTTATTTGATGGCACGAAGGTGTGAGATATGCGGAAAAGGCCCGTCGGTTGGCCACAACATCAGTCACGCGCACAACGTTACTTTGCGTCGCTGGCTTCCCAATTTGCAGACTGTGCGGGTGAAGACGGACGGTGGCGCCAAGCGTATGCGGGTGTGCACCAGGTGTCTGCGCAGCGGACGGGTGCAAAAGGCCGTATAGCGAAACAAGCCAATTGGATCTTCAGCAAGGCGGCCCGGACACAACCGAGTCGCCCTTTTTGTTTATGCCGTACCCGCTGAGGGTGAGAGGGCGTCGGACTGCAGCTTGTGCCACCTGCGCCATAGCTGCGCTCGATCCAGTCCAGAGTCCACAATGTCCCACGGGAAGCGCTGCTCCAATGTGCGTGGCTGATGAATCAGTGCACGCCAATCAAGGCCGGCCTCAGCGAACGCCAGCGGCCATGAGAGCCCCTTTGTGACTTTCAAGGAGAGTGCTTCACCGACTTCAGGCCCCCCGAGAGAAAGAACTGCCTGCAGAAGCTCTTGGCGCACGCTTTTCGGACGCACCTTTACGCCAGGAATCCTGCGCAGCGCTCCCTCAAGATAGGCGCGCCTTTCCTGCAGATCTTTGCGCTCCAGCACTGCTGCCCATTGAAAGACGGTCCACGCCTTGGGAATGAGCGCGTTAATGCTGACCGTTATTTGCCGTTTCGTGCCTTTCCTCAGGAATCTTCCTGCCGCTTGGCGTACAAGCCGAACGATTGCCTCGAGGTCGGCGTGCGTTTCGCCGGGCAAGCCGATCATGAAGTAGAGCCGAAGGGCCTCGAGCGGTGCCTCTGCAACCAGAGCCAATGCTTTGTCGATGTGGCTGTCGGTGATCCGCTTGTTAATGAGCATGCGAAGTCGCTCCGAGCCCGCCTCTGGCGCCAGGGAGATGGAGTGCACTTCTGCGCGGGCGAGGGCACGGAGAAGGCGTGGAGTGAGCCGGTCGATTCGGAAGGAGGAGAGACCTAGGGTATACCCCTCATCAGCAAGGCGTTCGCAGAGCAGGTCCAAGTCTGGGAAATCGGAGAGCGCGGCGCCCACCAGGCCCACGCGCCGCGTGGCAAAGATATAACGCCGGACCAGTTCTTCCACCTCATCGGCACTCAGCACTCGCTTCGGTCGATAGATGTGGCCTGCGGCGCAAAAAGAACAGCCGCGGGTGCACCCGCGGCCCACTTCTACCAGGAACATGTTGCGGTAGTGACTGGCCGGCGTCACTACCGCCGAGAAAGTTGGGTGTGCGCGCAACTCGGCAACGTATTGGCGGCACACGGTTGGTGCGTGGTGCGTGCCGACCGAGGCCGGAGCGAGAACCCCAGACACACCTCCCACTGCTTCCACCACCCCCGCCCGGCCTCGGCCAGCATCACGTCCTGCTCGAAAAGCGGCAACAATCTTGTCCACAGCCTCGTCTGCCTCGCCGATGAAGAGGAGGTCGGCGATGGGCATCATCGGCGCTGGATTGAGCGTGACGGCCGTGCCCCCCACGAGCACCAGCGGGTCGCGTTCGCGCCGTTCGCGCCATAACACCGGGATGCCCGCCAGATGGAGCATCCACACCGCGTTGAAATAGTCTAGTTCAAAGGATAGACAAAAGGCCACAATGTCGAATTCCCGCAGTGGCCTGCCCGACTCCAACGTGCGCACTTCGCGCGCGAGAGGGCCTTCGCCGAGGAAGGCCCTCTCACAACGCGTCTCGCCACAACCGTTGAGGAGGCGGTAGAGCGATTGAAATCCCAGATTGGCCATCCCCACCTCGTACGAGTTGGGGTAAACCAGCGCAATGTGCACGTCGGCATGGGACCGCAGCTGTACGGTGGAGGCTTCAGCGCTCAACAAGCTTTCCGCGTACCGGCGAAATTGCCACGTGGCTTTGCTCATCACTCCAGCTCAGAAAAGACGCCTGCGCTTGCGGAGGTAAGCGGGCTCGTCGCGCTCGTTTTCAAACACCATCTCCTCCGCCTGCTCAGCCTCTTCAAATCCGTTATTGCCATTCACGGGCTCCTCCGCCACGATCTTCCTGGCAAAAGCGGGGATTTCGCTGGGTTCCAGACTGGAGGGAAGCTTCGCCTGCCACATCGCCTCGGGCGGCTCAGGTTTGGGGCGCGCGTGCCGGCCAAAGCCGGTGGCGATGACGGTAACGCGCACCTCGTTCTTCATCTTCGGGTTGAGCACCGCACCGAAGATGATGTTCGCGTCCGGGCCAGCAGCATCACGGATGATCGTAGCGGCTGTCGAGACCTCATGGAGGCTCAAGTTTGGCGGCCCGGTGACGTTCACCAGCAAGCCCGCTGCGCCCAAGATAGAGGTTTCGCCCACCAACGGGCTGCTGATGGCTGCGCGTGCGGCCGCCACGGCACGGTCATCGCCTGAGGCCACCCCTGTGCCCATCAGCGCGTCGCCGGCCTCGGTCATCACCGTGCGCACGTCTGCAAAGTCCAGGTTAATGAGCCCTGGCACCATGATCAGATCGGAGATCCCCTTGGTGGCATTGAGCAGCACCTCATCGGCAAGCCGGAAGGCCTCGGTGAGCGGCGTATCTTTGGGAACGATTTCCAAAAGCCGCTGGTTTGGCACTACGATCAGGGTATCCACGCGATCTTTGAACTCGGCGATCCCTTCCTCCGCCCGCCGCATGCGCTTGAGCCCTTCGAAGTCAAAGGGCTTGGTGACGATGGCGACGGTGAGGGCGCCCAGGTCCTTGGCGATTTCGGCCACGATGGGTCCTGCACCGGTGCCGGTGCCGCCGCCCATGCCGGCGGTGACAAAGACCAGGTCAGAGTCGGTGAGTGCTTCAGCCACCGCTTCGCGGCTTTCTTCGATGGCGCGCCGGCCCACCTCTGGGTCGGCCCCTGCGCCCAGCCCCTTAGTCGTCATGCGCCCAATCTGCAACCGCACCGGCGCCTTACACTGCGCCAGGGCCTGCACATCGGTGTTCAGGCCGATGAACTCCACGCCTGCCAAGCCCGCTTCCACCATGCGACTGACCGCGTTACAACCGGCGCCCCCCACGCCCACCACACGCAACCTGGCCGCAGGGTCTGGTCTCTCGTCAAATTGGATGGTCAGGTTCATGGACGACTCCTCTCGTGCCTTTGCGCACAACTTCTTGATGCCCATGGGCCTCTCCTGCTGTCTCGGCTCTTAAGTGCTCAACGACTGCGCAACCAGTCAAATAATCGTCGCAGTATGGTGGACCTCTGGGGGCCCTCCACCGAGGATCCGCCGTACTCATCGGGGTGGCGGACTTGATAAAGAATCAGGCCCACGGCGGTGGCATACGCAGGGTTCTGGACCTCTGCAGTCAGTCCGGAAAAGCCCTGGGGCACACCTAGGCGAGCTGGCGCGCCAAAAATCTCCTCGCAGAGTTCCAGCGTTCCTTCCAGAGTTGCCCCACCCCCAGTCACCACAACCCCCGCAGGGGCCAGGCGGCTATAGTCGCACTTCTGCACCTCCTGATGCGCCAGGGTCAAGATCTCTTCCATGCGCGGCTGAATGATGTCCACCAACACCGCTTTAGACACCTTGCGCACGCTCTGACCGCTCAGGGCGGTGACTTCAACGAAGCTCTCCTTGTCGCCTTCCCGATGGTGGCTGCTGCCGTGCGCCACCTTGATGCGCTCGGCCTCTGCCAGCGAGGTGCGTAGACCGTAGGCAAGGTCGCTGGTCACGTTGCGCCCTCCGAGGGTGACTGAGGCGGTGTGACGAAGCGACCCTTCAAAAAAGACCGCGATGTCGGTGGTACCGCCACCCAAGTCAAGGAGGATGCCGCCCTGCTCTGTCTCCTGCTCGGCCATGACCGCATAGGCCGATGCCAGACTCTCCAATACCACGCCGCCGACCTGGTAACCAGCCTTTTCGATGCTGCGACAGAGGTTTTGCAATGCGGTGAGTGCGGCAGTCACGATGTAGACCTCGGCCTCCAGTCGCACTCCACACAACCCCACAGGGTCCTTGATTCCCCGCTGTTCATCAACGACAAATTCCTGACGGATGATGTGGATGAGCTCGCGGTCCGACGGAAGCGCCATGGCCTGGGCCGCTGCAATCACCCGCTCCACGTCCGTGGGGGTGATCTCCCGGTCAGGGCCACTGACGGCTACCACGCCCCGGCCGTTAATTCCCCTGATATGGGGGCCGGCAATCCCCACGACCACCGGCGGCGCCTGCACGCCAGCCATCTGCTCCGCCTTCTCCATCGTCTCTGCGATAGCCAGCACGGTCCTTTCCAGGTTCACCACCATGCCGTGCCGCAGGCCCTCGCACGGGGTAGTGCCCACGCCGACAATGTTTACGTTTTCCTCGTCGTCTACCTCGGCAATAATGGCGGCAACCTTCGTCGTGCCGACATCGAGGCTTGCTATATACTCCATCGTGGGGCTCCTATTGGGCTGATTGGAAGTTGCTGGTGTTAGCTCCCCCGCTCCATTCTGGCAACCACTTGACCCTCAAGGCGCAGGTCCAAGAACCTGACATGAGCCAGGCCTTGGTCTGTGTCGAGGTGGCGCAGGACGGTGGCAAGGTAGGCCACCTTCCGTTTCACGTGTCCCTTGCCAACAAGCACCGGTACCCCCACGTCCTCAAGGTAGAGCACAATGCCCAGCTTCGGGTCTATGGCAACCTGGGAAATGCGACAGTACAGCGGCAAGCTGGTCTGCTGGCTGACGGCCAGGAAGTGCAAGGCTTCCAAGACCTCGCTTGTCGCAACCTGATTCCGGTCGGGGTCCACTTCGGCATTTGCACAGGTGACAATGGGCAGGTCCCGCCGCCGCTGGATGGCTTCCGGAGAGAGCAGTCGCCCTCGCCCATCCACCGGGAAACGGGTGGAGTTGAGATAGGCAAGCGGCGTTGCCTTTGGCAGCCGCATCTCTGATAGCTCACGGAGCGCATTCAGTGCCACCAGGTCACCACGGCTACCTTGCGGGCGGGCAATACCAACGCTTGCGGCCACTGCGGTGCCCGAGTTTGCTTGGTGCGCAGACTCTGGAGAACTGCCCGAGCCTGGAAGCAGGAGGCCCGCCCACAGGGCCACGGTCCAGAGTGCTAATCCTATCCTGGTACCGATTACCAGCCATCTCCGTTTGCGTCGGACTGACACGGTGCGGTAGCGGAACCGGTAGTCCATGCTGTGCATGCTCAACCCTCTCTATGCCATAACGCGATTTTGGCAGTGGCGGCTCGCACACGACTCACTTTTGAGCATTCTGTGCAGTGGCCGAGCCGAAGGAAGTCGCACCCTTCCTCACCCTTCACTCTCACCCATGTGGCCCTGCGTGCGTGTCGGAACGAGCCGCCAGCGCCAAAATCGCTGCTACTATGCGCGCCGCTGCCTCGGGCCGCGCCAGCTCGGCCATCCGCATTCCCATCCGCTTCAACCCCTCCTGGTCCTCAAGCAGCGGCGTCAACTCTACGATCAACCGTTCAGCAGTTGTTTCCTCGTCCAGTAACACCCGGGCGGCGCCACGCTGCGCCAAGGTCCTGGCGTTCCACTCCTGGTGCTGCCCCGCGGCAAACGGGTAGGGCACCAGCAGGGCTGGCAAGCCGAAGAGCGCCAGCTCCGCCAACGTGATTGCGCCCGCCCGACACACCGCCACATCGCTAGCACGATACGCGGTGTACATGTCGTCGATGTAGGCGCGCACTAGGACACGCTCACCAAACCTGGCGGCCACCTCCCGCACCCGGTCAAAGTCGGCCTGCCCGGTGCCCCAGATCATCTGCAGCTGGGGCCGCATCATGAGGGCCGGCAGCGCTCCCATCATCGCCTCGTTGATTCGCCGTGCACCCTGGCTGCCCCCGAAAACCAGCAGCGTAGGGAGCTCCGGCGAAAGGCCAAACCGCCGCCGAGCCTCAATCTGCGAAAGCTCCGGTGGCCTTCGCCGCACGGGGTTACCGGAGACATGCACCTTCTCTCGCCGGGGGAAAAAGGCCACCGATTCCTCATAGCTGACATGCACCTGGTGTGCCAGGCGCGCCAACAGCAACGTTGTCACACCGGGTCGCACATTCTGTTCCTGAATCACCCGCGGCACACGCAGCAGCCAAGCGGCCACCACCACAGGCCCGCTGACGTAGCCGCCCGTACCCACCACCACAGCCGGTCGCAACCGCCGCAGCAAAACAAGGGATTGCGCGACGCTCAGCATGGCGCGGAACGGCACAGCCACGTTCGCCGGGGTTAACTGCCTGCGCATGCCCCGCACTGCGATCATGTGCACCGGCCAGCCCAGACGGGGTAAGACTGTCGCCTCGAGGCCACGCGGGGTGCCGACGAACACCACCTCTGCCTCCGGCACGTGCTGGCGCAGTTCTTCGGCCAGAGCTACGGCCGGGTACAGATGGCCTCCTGTCCCGCCGCCCGCGAACACGAAGACTTGTCTGTTGGGGCCCTCTTTCTGTTCGGCCATCGCCTTTTGCCAAGAGCCGCTCTTGGCCTCAGAAGATTCAGAACCGCCTCGAACGCGTCTGCCTACTTACGCCCCATCCTCGCAGCCGCAGGCGCTCCCGATAGCCAGCGCTGGTTAAATAGCCTTCTGCCCCTTGCACAGCCTCGCGCGAGATGGCGAGCAGTGCCCCCACGGCCGCCAGATTCATCACCATGGCCGTGCCACCATAACTCACAAAAGGCAAAGGTAAGCCGCTGGTCGGGGCCATGCCTGTCACCACCAGCATGTTCAGCACCGCGTACAAGCCGATGGTAGTGGTCAGTCCTGCCGCCACCAAGCGCGCCTCTTGAGAGGGCGCATGAATAGCGATTTCCATCCCACGCCACACCACCACCCCAAAGAGACCGACCACTGCCAAGGCCCCGACCAGCCCGAACTCCTCACCCACGATGGCAAACACGAAATCGCTGAACGCCATGGGAAGAAAACTGTACTTGAGGTCCCCTTGCCCCGGATTGAACCTCACCAGACCACCACTCGCCAAGCCTGCCAGTGAGGCACTCACCTGCGTATGAGCGTCCGATCTGGCTTCGCCCCAACCAAATCGGAACACCAACCAATCGACTACTCTGCTCTGGAAATGCCCAAACACCACCATCAACACCGCCGCGCAGGAGATCGCAGTCGTCCACGACATCAGCACCAGGCCCCGCTCTACGCCGGCAAAGGTGAGCATGAGTAGAAACACAACAATCATCAAGCCCGCGGTGTCGATGTCTGGCTGCAGCACGATCAGGCCTGCCAGCACTAGGGTCGCACCGAAAGCCTTCGCGAGCTCTACTGTTCCTTGCTCCCAGTCGCGGAGGTGTGACCACGCCGCTAACTTGCTTGCCACAAACACCACCATGGCAAACCGGGCGAACTCTGACGGTTCGAACCCCATCACGCCAAGGCGCAACCAACGACGGGCCCCATGCACCCGCACCCCCATCACTAACACCAGCACGAGGAGACCGATGCTAAGCCATAGCAACGTCCAGGGGGCTCTCACCAGGTGCCTCCAGGAAAGCTGGAACACGCCCACCATGGCTAATACACCCAGCAGGACGCGAAAGAGATGACTCTTGACATAGAAATGCGGATCGTCCCGCTGGAATCCCGCCGTATGAGAACTTGCCGAGTAA